>JAKLHB010000066.1:0-2509 GCA_022710345.1 Planctomycetota bacterium | reverse complement strand
TTTTTTTGATTGATACAGATTAAGTATCTTTTTTTAGTATATTCTAGCATAACAAGTTAGAATTTCCGAAAATCCACGGCGAAGCTGAATTGGCACAAGCAGGTTTTGTAAAGATTAGAATCATCAGAAAGGTAAGAAACATGGAACGACAGCGCAAAGCACGCGAAGAATCATCGAAAAAAATCAATGCACCAGATGCAGATGAAAGCCGTGATTATGGGAGCACAACCATCCTCGAAGGTGTGAAGGCAGCGCGTAAAAGTAAAGCAGGAGCAAAACTCTCCGAAACCCAAGGTCTAACGCTAGGAATCAAGTTTGCCTTAGTGATTAGCTTGGTCACAGCTTTAGTCTTACTGATTTCTCAAATGCTGGTCTATTTTCAAATTCAAGCAGCCTTGCTATGGGAAGTAGATCGAAAGGGAGCAGCACTAGTAAAATCGCTTACCACGCTAGCAGGGAAATACGTTCAGGAATGCCAAGCAATCATAGACAGTGCTAAAGGAAAAACAAAAGATGAAATAAAAGCTCAACGTGAGCAAATCGAACAACAATATCAGGAATCCTTAGAGAGCATTCGCTTCTATGACCATCAACAGCAAAAGCCAAATGAAATTTTAAATATTACCTTACTCTCGAATGTGGGCAATATTGCTACTCTGCAGGCTGGCCCATTTAAGGGGAATACAATTGAAGGAATGACACGGTCTTTTCAGAATCCTCAAACTCGTGCTGTATACAAAGAAATTCAAATTTTAGATGGCTATCTTAGAATGGAGCAAGATGTAGTCGGTGTTAAAAATTACAGCCTCAACATTCCATCTGGAAAGATCACGGTTTTAGTGATGCTTTCTGCGCAAGATATCCAAAAACTCAATGAAAAATTGTTTTCCAATATCTTCATCACCGCAGTCATTGCCATTATCATAGGGATTGCGATTGCAATTCTCTTGGCACAACATGTCACCAAACCAGTGCAGCAGCTCATTCGGGATATCGAAATTGTTGCTCAAGGCAATCTCAAGCATACAACTAAGCCAACTTCAAGAGATGAAATAGGCAGGCTGGCGTATACATTTAATGTGATGACACAGAATCTCTATGCCGCACATCAAGCCGAGCTTTCCAACCAGGCACGAGAACATGAGATGGTGATTGCCAAAGAAATTCAATCCAATTTACTTCCCTCTCAAATACCACAAATTCCTGGGTATGAAATCGCAACATATTATTGCCCATCCAAAGAAGTAGGCGGTGATTACTACGATTTCATTGAAATAGACAGCGATCATATAGGGCTTGTGATCGCGGATGTATCTGGGAAAAGCATTCCTGGATCCATGGTGATGACCATGACTCGTTCTCTCATTCGGATGGCCTCTCCTCAACAACTTTCGCCTGCTAAAATTTTTAGCCAGGTCAATCGAACTTTGGCAAAAGACATCATGCGAGGTATGTTTGTTACTTCGATGTATGGCATTTTAGAAATCTTTCAACATAAATTGCTTTTGTCATCAGCAGGTCATAACCCTGTGGTAGTCGCCCGTGCAGCCAATCAACAAAATGAGCTCATCAATCCAAAAGGCATGGCATTAGGTTTAGATAAAGGCAATATGTTTGATAAAACAATCCATGATCAATCTATTGCTTTGCAGCCCGGCGATCGCGTGGTCTTCTATACAGATGGAGTTCCAGAAGCCATGAACCCTAAAAATGAAGAATTTGGAGAAGAACGTTTTTTGCAGATCATCACCAAAACAGGCAAACAAAGTTGCCAGGCTTTTGTACAAAGCTTAGTGCAAACACTCACCCAATGGCGTGGAAATGGCCCACAAAGTGATGATATAACGATTTTGGTAATCAAGCGAAAAGAACTTTCATAATACTTGTGCCAAAAATACAGATGGCAGTAGAAAATGAATTCTACTGCCATCTACATTTTTTAATCTTATGCAACATGTAGGTAATTACGGCAATATCCATGCAAAAACACCGTGCTCGCGCAGAATATTCAGGCCAATGCCAATCAAAATCATTCCGCCTATGGCTTCTGCATAATGGCCTAACTTGGATTGATTTCCTACCCATGCTCCAATATGCATAGCAATTGCTGTGAGTGTGCAGGTTGTGATGCCTATGATGATGGCTGGAAACCAGATCGAGATATTTAAAAAACAAAAACTGAGTCCCACAGCAAATGCGTCAATGCTCGTGGCCACAGATAACATGACCATCGTCATACCTTGGCTTGGATCCTGAATGAGAGCAGATGATTCTGCTTCTTTGTTGTCAAAAGATTCTTTCAGCATTTTGAGTCCAACGAACATTAAAAAAATACATGCGATCCAATGATCAAAATCTTCCATCCAGGCATAGATACTCAAGCCTAAAAACCATCCTAACACTGGCATAGCAAATTGGAAGAACCCAAAATGCCATGCTAAGCGAAATGTCTGGCGAAAGCTTACTTTTTTCAAGACAATGCCAGAGGTCAGTGCAACTGCAAAAGCAT
>JAKLHB010000651.1 GCA_022710345.1 Planctomycetota bacterium | reverse complement strand
ATAGAATAGCAACTTTCCTTTCTTTTGCCAATCTAAATTTTAGATTTTTTTTATTTTTTGGCTGCAGCCGTCAACCCCAAATATCAAGACACAATTTTGAACTTGAGAATTTTTGCGATCTTGTGCTTGCTCGTAGAATTTGAGAATCAACGGTATCATCCGCGGGAGTGGCTTTTCGCATTTGATTTTCCCTGCTAATACAGATCAATAAGCTCTGCAGTGAATTTTTTGAAAGCATTGCCCCTGGCTTTTTGGATGATCTGGACGATTTGCTTGAATTGCTTTTCTAAAGTTTTTTTCTGAAGTTCCATAAACACTTTCTCCATCTTAGTTCCATAAACACTTTCTCCATCTTAGTTACTATTTCTCTCAACGTTGAGAGAAATTTCTTTTACAAAATTGTCGTAATCAATTGGTAAAAAATATATTGCAGATTTATGGATTTTTTATTTTCTCATCTTAGTTACTTTTTCTATGCGATTTTTCGATATTGCAAATAGA
>JAKLHB010000650.1 GCA_022710345.1 Planctomycetota bacterium | reverse complement strand
GTTATTTTTTTGACACTTGTTTTTTTTGGAGTGGTTGTTTTTTTTGCTTGCAATTTTGCTTTGGTTTTCTTATCTTGGATGTAAGACATGGAATTGCTCCTGAAAATGAGAAAAAAGTTTTGGTACAATAAATTTTATCCTAACAAATACTATATCAAAAAAATAAAGCAAATACCAAAAAAATATGCTTAAAAATACCATGAGATTCAAAAAAATGTGTTGGTAGATTGAGTGAAGGAGGAAAAAATGCAAGCATTTGTGGCAATGCCATTCAATCAAAAGTTTTGGGAAGTGTCGAAAGCAATCAAAGCAGCCTGTGCAGCCAACCAGATCAAGGCGTGAGAGTGGATCAAATCCCTCAGGTACAGGACATCCATACCTGCATTTTTCAGGAAATCGAAGCATCAGACCTTGTGATCATTGATTTTCAGGAGATAAGATGATCGAGGTGCCCAATCCCAATGTGGTGACAGAAGCCAAACACGCCAAAGACAGAGGCAA
>JAKLHB010000065.1 GCA_022710345.1 Planctomycetota bacterium | reverse complement strand
AGCTCTCCTGGAATTACACCCTTTGACGTGCCACGTCCTGCTGTGGATGTTGTGAATATGGCACTCTTGTGCAAATATGCTAAAAAGCCCTTTATGCAAGAAATCACAAGCTTGGACAGCGCAACATTAATTTTGGAAATGCTCAAAATCAGAAACCAATCCGCTGATCCATTAGAAATGCTGTACCCTTTCCGAAGCACAATTCCTTTGGTTTATAAAAAACCCCAATTGCAAATTGCACAAGCCTGGATTAATGCCAAAATGCCCATTATGGTAGGAAGCAACCCACAAATAGCGCTCAATGCACCGTTAGAACCCGCTTATATTCTCAGCCTCATTACCGCAGATTGGCTTGCAGGATTGAGCTATCTAGCAGCCATGAAGCATGACCGTGACGCTATTTTAGAACTGCAATTGCGTATCCACCGAGGCGAGCAAATCATTTACAATTCACCAGAACTAACGCAAATTAGTTTAGGAGCGCGGCAGATTGCGAATTACCTAGGCTATTCATTTATGGTTGCAACAAGTTGCAACATTTCAGCCTGGAATTTACAAACAGCCTGGGACAAAATTCATTCCCAAGGATTGAACTGGGCTTTAGGGAATATCTGCACTGGATATGCAGGAATGATTGGCGAAGATTTTAGCCCTGAGCAATTGGTACTCGACAATTGGCTGGCGAGCGTATGGGCAAAATTAAGCCAGGGCATTGATGTCATCCCTGAAACATTGAGCTATGATATCATCCGCAAGCTTGCCAAATCAGGTGTCCGAGAAGTATCAACCAGCACAGACGAACAAGAACCACAAAGTTTTTGGCAAACACTTGGGCCAATCAATCCAAACACAGATTGGCTAGCTAGTATCCATCAGCAAGTCCGTAAAATTTTCGTGAGCCAAAGCAAACCTGAATCACTTTTGGGTGAAGAATTGAATAAAAAGCTTGAAAAACTGGTGGAAACACGACTTCAGCAATTAGGGGAATAGTCTATGTTATTTCAAGAATGCCAGGTCTTAGCACAACCTGAGATTGATCAAATTGTAGAGATGGCATTAAAGGTTTTAGAAGAAGAAGGCTGTGTGTTTGAACTCGAGTCCAGCCGAAAAAAATTAAAAGAAGCTGGTGCAAATATACATGCCCAAAATCGCATTCGCATTCCTGCAGATATTTTATGGGACATTATCGCAGAATTTCAGGAAGCATACCATCGTCCCAATGCCATTGGATTTATGATGGGCCAAGCGCCTCTTTGGTATGACCCCAGCAAAAAACAAAATTTGCAGGGAGCTTTAGAAATTGGCCGCAAACTTGCCAAATTTGGCCAAAAGTCGCCGTATATCACAGCAATCTCATCTGGTATTGAGCTTCCCAATATGGAAGAATGGCTTGAAGCTTTACCTACTCTGACCCAAAAGCCCATTTATCTCGGCCAAGTACATCCAGAATCTTTGCAGGAACTCAAGACAGTCTTGAGTGATAAAACATCAGCTCAAGCCAAACTGCAATTTTGCATCTCGATTCAAGCTTCCGCAGCATTTGCCTATAAAAACTATGATCTAGGACTGTTAGAATGGGCAAGCGAAAATAATCATGCTTTGTATTTCAAAAGCAATTATCGTCCAGGATTAGGAATCCCAGTCGCGAGTGTTTTAGCTTTGCAATTAGCAGAAACTTTAGCAGGAATTTATTACATCATCTGCTTGCAAAGCAAATCTCCTGTTTTGATGACTGCGACATCTTTACCAGAGACCATGAAACCAGATTCTCCGGATCTCTTTGATTTTTTCAACTATGATTTAGCCCTCATCCAATTGGCCCATTTCTTAGGAATTCCAGTTGCAATTCCATTATTTCCAATCCGCAGCCTTGACTTTTTAGGCGCAACCCCTGCTGCATTGCAGCGAATGCTTTTGATGCTCGCAAAACCAGATCAATGCATGGATATGGGAGTTTCAACCAATAAAGTCTTTAACCCTATGCAATTGCTTTTAGAACATGAATGGATATCCTATTGGCGTAAAGTTACCACAATGCCTGCCTCCATTGAAGTCAAGATGGATCCATTTTTACAAGATTTGCAGATGGGAAAATTTAACCCAAAACCCATGATTTGGGACGGTGAATATTTTTGCTACGATGAATTGGAATTTTGGCGTAAAAAACGCATGAGCTTTACCCAATACCTCACCACCCAATTGGCCCAAAAATGGCAAACCCTAGAAGCATCCTAGAAAGGCATGGTGGAAAGCATTTATGACCATAGATTGGGAAAATATCCGCGAAGAATGCGCACAAACTGGAAAATTCATCAAGATCATGAAACAAGGGCCGATTGAATTTCCCATAGATTTCCATGAAAGCAACATGGGCCTTTCCAAAGGCGCGATTCGCCAATATCGAGACGACCGCCCTACACAAAGCCTCCATGTCCATGAATTTCCCGATTATTTTTTAGCCCACGTAGATACGTTTAATCCAGAACATCACCCCATTGCACACGGAATCACAGACACTCCTGGCATGGCCATAGGAATTGTCTTGGGTGCCATAGGCATTTATTTTTTAGCAAAGACCATTAAAAATTTAACCTCTGTTCCAGATGAATCCGAGCTTTTGTGAGCTTCAAATAAAAAAAGCCTGACCAATTATGGTCAGGCTTTTTATTAGCAAATGCGATGCCTATCTTATTTTGAGAAGAATTACTTAAGTTGTTTCCTGCTCTGCTGGCCTCAAGATCACAGGAATTTCTTCGACTGCTTTTTTGTCCAAGGCTTTTTTACTTTTTTTTGCCCTGGATTTTGTGGCCTTTTTATGCTTTCCCTTAGATGCCTCAGACTTTTTGGCCTTGGATTGAGCCGCCAGCTTTTTAGCCTTAGACTTAGTTGTCGTCAGCTTTTTCGCCTTGGATTTGGATTTAGCTAATTCTGTTTTTGCCGATTTCCGATGGTGAGTCAGCTTTTTAGCCTTAGACTTAGTTGTCGTTAGCTTTTTAGCCTTGGATTTGGATTTGGCTAATTCTGTTTTAGCCGATTTCCGATGTTGAGCCAGCTTTTTAGCCTTAGACTTAGTTGTCGTTAGCTTTTTAGCCTTGGATTTGGATTTGGCTAATTTTGCTTTTGCCGATTTTCGATGGTGAGTCAGCTTTTTAGCTTTAGTCTTGGACTCTCCCTGAGCAGAATCTAACTCAACAGCCGGCCCTGCTACAAATTTCACTGGAAATAAATACGGGTTTTGCTCTAAATAATAAACATACCCTTCTACTTTATAAATTTTCAATAAATCAATTTTATGCAATATTTTTTGCAGCGCAGTATTCTCTAAAAGAATGAAACATGCACCTTCTTTGCCTGGTTCTTTGAGAATATATCGTCCTTCATAACAATGAATCCTGCCTGTGATCTGCTGTTTTTCTGGTAAAAATTTACTCCCGGCATACAGATTGGTTCCTAGGAGCACCAATAAAACAATCATCCCAATTGCGAGTTTATATAATTTCATAGAAATTTTCCACACTTGCTCCGAGTATGAGCAAGAGCAGCCTCCATTTCGATGATCAAGGTTCCAAAATTCTTTCTGCTCTTCCTTATAACAAAATGTATGCCAACTCTGCCTTATTTTTATCTGCTACAACACTATGTTTTACAATTACTTGCACACGCAAAATTTTTGAGCAAAAAAATGCACACCCATCCGAGCATTCGCATGCTCGCATCGCATAAGCAATTGAGAAAATATTTGCCCAGTTGACAGTTCAGTCGAATCATCCTCTGAGACGTTTGCATCGTTAAAAAAATCCTGCTTTTAACTTTGTCCAAAACAAATTTTTTGCTAATATTCTATGGAAAAGCATTTTTGCGCAAGTTGGTTATAATTTAGTATCTACATTCTGCACCAAGTGAAGCAAGGAAGGATATGGAACAAGAACCCAAGGAATTGCCGCATGATATTCACGATCGAGGGTATAAGCTGCTTTTGTCGTTTCAGCAGTTGTTCCAGTACCTGATCGAAGGATATGTGGAAGGAGATTGGAAAGCGAGGCTAGATTACAGCCGATGTGAAAAAATAGACAAGACATACATTCTGGAAGGCTTAGACAAGCAAGAAAGTGATGTGCTGTACAAAGTTCCACTGATTGGGACCGAGAACGATCCTAAAGAAATATTGCTATACATCTTAATCGAGCGCCAATCTACGGTGGATCATAGCATTGCATTCCGTGTGCTGATGTATGTGATGAATATCTGGAATGAAATCTACAAAAATGCAGACGAAAACCTCCGCAGACAGAAGACCTGGCGGCTTCCACCCGTGTTTCCGATTGTGTTGTACAATGGAAATGATACCTGGACAGCGGCCAGGTCGCTGCAAGAGATGGTAGAACACAGTAACCTATTTGGCAACTACATCCCCAACTTACAATATCATCTCATAGATATCGTGCACTATGACACCAACAAGCTCAAAGCCTTACATAATGCTCTGTCTGCTTTGTTTTTGCTCGAGCAAAGCCAGGACCACGAGTCGTTTCTCCAAAGCATACGCGAGGCCAACATAATCCTAAGCCAAGAAAAAGATACAGAGCTATGGAAAGCGATCTTGCAATGGATTGTATTCAAACTCAAAAGCGACTTTCCTCAAGGTAATCCAGAAGCATTGAAAGAATTGCAAGCAGCAATTCTCCATCAACCTAGAGAGGAGTGCCACACCATGCTAGAAACCATTGGCAGAAAAATTTTTGAAGAAGGCATGCAAGCAGGTCTTGAAAAAGGTATGCAAGCAGGTCTTGAAAAAGGCAAAAGAATCATCATAAAACTCTTGCAAACCCGGTTTGGCTCAGTACCTAAAAAAATCGAAGAAAAAATCTTAGGATTGACACAAGAAGAATCATTATGGATGCTTGTGGAAAAAGCCGGTACAGCACCCACGATCAAAGAATTCAAAGATGCCTTAGCAAGCCTGGAAAAATAACTTTTTCAACGAAAAAAAGGCTATGTTCCAACATAGCCTTTTTTCGTTGATAGCCAAAGTTAGATTGGAAAAAGCTTTTTGTTTACCTGGAATTTTCATGATTCAACCTCATCCAAAAATCCAAAAATCCTTCTGAAATGATTAATCCCAAAAATTCATCCATAGAGGATGCCATCTCCATTTTGCAAGACCCAAAAGTCAAAATTTTTTGAAGCATACAATACTTTGCGGATGATAAAGTTACCAACAATTTACATTTTTATTCAAATTTATTCAATTTTTTTCTTGATTTCTGGAACTCAGTCCTATATATATATATATATAGGAAATGTATCTTTAAGTTTATCCTAGATAAACAATAGCCTATTGCTATCATCGTATTTTTAGGAGTTTTTTTATGCGTATTTTCTGCTTGATCGTTGTTTGCTTTCTTTCCATTGCAATGTTGGCAGCACAGGAAAAAAAAGAACAAATCACCTCAACCGAGCCTAAATCCATTTTAGAAGAGATTGCTGATTTAAAAAAAGAAATTGCCGACTTGAAACAACTTCTCCAAAGCCGTACCTTTGTACCTTCTCAATTCTTTGGCCATGATGGGAGCATCTTTTACCTTGCCTATAGCCCAGATGGAAAATTTTTGGCATCTGGATGCAGTGATGGGACGATACGGATTTGGGATGTCAACACAGGCAAGACATTGGCCATATTAACCCACGGTGTTGGTACTCATCGCTGGTCCCCAGGTTCTCTTCAGTTTAGCCCGGATGGAAAATTTTTAGCCTTCATAGATGCAGAATCTATGATCCGCATTTATGACATGGCTTTGGGGAAAATCATAACTGAAAAAAAATGGGATGGTGCCACCAAAATGAGATATACACCGGATGGGAAATCCTTGGCGATTTGCCTACGAGGTTATACTTTGCACATTTGTGATGTAAGCACGTTTCAAATTACCAAGACATTCAAGCTGCCTGTTTCACCGGTTCCTGGATTCCCTGATGGAGTGACAGATGCAGCCGTTAGTCCGGATGGAAAATTTATTGCGATTAGCCATACCACCAATGCCTCTCTTTTTATTTACGAAATCGAAAGCCAGAGAGAAATTTGGCGAGTGCAATCCCACCCTTCACCATGGGTGCAGATTGCCTACAGCCCAGATGGGAAATATATTGCATCCGTGGAGGTATTCTACGAAGGAACGAACTATCTCAGACTTTGGAATGCAGAAAATGGGCAAAAGATAGCGGAGTATTATGCTAGTAGCAAAAGTGCGGGGAACATAAATCCTCAATTCAGTCCAGATAGCAAGTTTGTGATGTGCGCCAATCAAGGCCATGCCCTTGTCTATGAAATAAAAAGTGGCCGACAAGTGGCTGATTTACCAGCTTATATGGGTTTAACATGCAGCCCTGATGGCAAATTTTTGGCCATGCCAGGAACCAATTCTATCATCTATATCTGGCCAGCGTATTGGGCCATGTCGGATGAGAACCGCAAATAATTTTCGTAGATGAATCCACAAATTAAAAAAACACGAGTCATTCGGGGTTTTTTAATTTGCAAGGAATTTTGGTATCTTCTCTTTATGGAATTGGCAAGTTGCCTAGAAAATAGGCAATGCAAATTAAAAAACCCCATTCGAAAGGAACGAATATGAAACGGATTTATTGGATGATCATGATAGTATGGATGATCAGTGGGATCATAGTGAATGCTCAAATTCAAACGCAATCTTCGGAAATGAAGTCAATTTTGGAAAGATTGCAAGAATTGGAACAGTGGCGGGAAAAATTAGAAACAGCAGCTCCCAAATATAGAATCATTTTTACAGATCGTGATCGTTCTGGAATAGATAATATCATAATAAAAGCTGGTAGAGGGAGTTTGTACCTCAATGGATATAATTATTTAGAAGCGCTAAATACCAAACATCTGAACTTAAAAGAAAATTTTGAAATTGAATTTTATGTAAATTTTGCAAGTCTACCTGATGATGCTGAGATTATGCTAATTGGCAAGGATATTCAGGCCGATCAATGCACTGGCGGTTGGGGAATTTTTTATGATACTTATGGAAACGATGATTTATGGTCATTTGTGTTAAGGCATACAGACACAGATAGGACTACTTTCGCAATATATACTCATCCAGAAAATGATACAATAACGGCCACAATAAATCGTTGGTATCATGTTGTTTGCAAACATAATCCAACTACACAAAAAATAGAATTATGGGTTGATGGAAAAAAACAATGTGAAGGTGTGAATACAAAATGGGAAAGCTTTGAAAATACACCCCTGACAATAGGCAAAGGCGAAGGCTATGTAGGCAAAGAAACCCATTTATATGGCCATGTTGATGAGCTTATTATTAAAACCCCAGATGCATGCATCAAACTTGATTTTGATGATTTGCTAAAATAAATCTTTTGGCCTGATTGCCGATTTATGAAACGCCATGCACGTCATTCCAACGAAAAAAGCCCCAACATAGCCTTTTTCTCTACTTTTTAGAAAAGTGACTTAATGTACATGATCAATTCCTTAAAGTTAAGGAGTTGCTCCAAGCCGGGGAATCTGGCAAAACTTCGCATTGTTGAGGCACTCACTCGTCATCAGACCAGGCACTTGGGTATATCTACTTTTTCCATTTTGCAAGACCCAAAAGCCAAATTTTTTTGAAGCATACAATACTTTGCGGATGATAAAGTTACCAACAATTTACATTTTTATTCAAATTTATTCAATTTTTTTCTTGATTTCTGGAAGTCAGTCATATATATATATATATGTATGAAATGTATCTTTAAGTTTATCCTAGATAAACAATTGCTATCATCGTATTTTTAGGAGTTTTTTTATGCGCCAATTTTTTTCTTACATAGGAATCGTTTGCTTGGGAATTTTAATGATATCTTCCTGTTATGCCCAAGAAGAGGCAGAATCAATTTTAGTACATCAGGCTAGGCATGATCAGGAGATAGAGAAACTAAAACAAGAGCTAGATGCATTAAAAAAACATGTAGAATGGCTTACTATTCAGATGTATGCAAGCAGGCTGAGACTATGGCTATCGGCAGATCGTATCCAGGCTCAAGATGGAGACAGGATCGGAATCTGGCCAGATCAATCTGGTTTGGGAAATTCACCAACAGCCACAGAAGATCGCCGTCCCACCTATAAAAGTGCAGCCATTTTAGGATATCCAGCATTGCGATTTGAAAGAGGGCAAGATATGGAGCTTGTTGGATCTCCACATTTTAATTTTACTGAAGCTACCATTTTTACAGTGACTAGCAAGATGGCAGGAAATGTTATTTTTGGTATCACAGAAGAAGGCACTCCGTATCATAATATGTTTGGCATATTTGCTACACCCTACCTTTGGCATGTCACCAGACAGGCTGCCTACACTTATGTTCAACATGAAGAAAATCCTACCACGCCTTATATTCAAACTGCGGTTTTTGGCAGAGGGCCGTATGAGATGGCACTATATATTAATGGCATAAAAAATAAAGACATAGCAAAAATAAGCGATGAGACGAAGCTATGGCAGAGAACTCCAGAGCCATTTGCATCAGTACCTCGTCGTGTGACGATTTGTAACTCTGGTAGCGGCAGAGACTTCATAGCCAGTGGCGATATTGCAGAGATTTTGGTCTATGAAGGCAAGCTAAATGATATTGAACGAATAGCCATAGAGGCATACTTGAGTGGTAAATATGGCATTCCTATCCAAAAATAATTCCAAGCGTTGAGAAGGTTTTGGTGTTCCAAATGATCAAATTTAATGAATCGAAAGGAATGAATATGAAACGGATTTATTGGCTTTCAATTTTATTGATAGGAGTCTTCATAGGAGCTGTTTTAGTTTTGGTAGCAATACCATTAGGTTATGCCAATACTGATGAAAATAAAGAAAAAAACATCCTTGAACGGCTGAAAGAGTTAGAGGATTGGAAAGCACAAGCCCAAAAGAAGGTGCTATATTTTACAAGCTCGTTGCCTCATAATACAATAGTCAATGAAATGACTGTTTTAACAGGATTATCCTATACCGTAGAAATAGAAGGGATATACAATATTGACTATGGTGCATGCTTATACTTTGAGGAAGCGCGAAATAAGCATGCTGGGCTATATCTCTGTGTTAACGGTAACACTAGAGATTGGAAAGCTCGTTATGCAGGGGCTGTCAATGTACTAGAATTTGACGGCCATTATCAGTGTTTACTAAAAAAAGGAGACTTGGTGGACATTCGGGCTAAACGTATATTTACCGATAATCCCAACATTGACTTGAAGCTCTACAATGATCGTGAGTGGGACTGTGCACCTTATTTAAGATTGACTAAAGTATTTGCAGAATGAAGGCAAAAGAATTTTTGTTCTATAATTCTATAAGTTAATTGGACCTATTGCTATCATCGTATTTTTAGGAGTTTTTTTATGCGTATTTTCTGTTTGATCGTTGTTTGTTTTCTTTCCATTGCTTATGCGCAGGATCCAGCCAATTGGCGTGCTTGCGAACCTGTGCTATTGCCTGACGCAAGCATGGATCAGGATTTGGAAGACTCGATTGACATCATAGGTAGGGAAGATTTCCAAGCCACATTGCAGATTGCACAAACACAGGTAGACACAATGTACAGCATCATCGGAATCAAGCGCACTGCTAGGGCTGAACAGCCATCTTTGCAATTGCGCACACTCTGGCATGATCTCGCCCGGCTGTACTATTGCATCGGGCTCAATCAAGCGAAGTATGCAGCTTTTTACAAAATTGACGTAGCAACAATCACCGCGGACATGATTCCCGATGCTCGTTTAGCCATGCGCCAAATTGGAGAAGGCGATAAAGGCAGAATCCCAGAACTTTGCAGGGTGATTGGAATTCAGATGCCCGATATTCCAACCATAAAGTAACAAGGTCTTTTAGAAACTCCGCCTTCCAGGAATTTCTGGAGGCGGAAAGCAAAGGAGTATGTATGATCCAATGTAGATTTCCTTTCTTGCTGATCATGGTTTACTGGCTTGTTTGCGCTGGGCTTTGTGCCCAAGCACCTTTGGCTCAACAACCGCAACCAGAAATAGCAGCACAACCAGAAATAGCAGCACAACCAGAAATAGCAATCTTGGCCACAGTGTATAGTCAGATTTGCCAAAGTGTTTCTGTCGAACGTTCGGCTTGGACAGCTAAAAGGCTCAGAGAAGAAGAGCCAGTAATCCAACAAAGCAGGATTTTAGTCGGGCAGTTCAAGCAAGAGCAACGCAACGCACTCAAAGAAGCTGTCTTGGCCAAGATCACAACAAAAGATGCACGCAGCATTTGCACAATCATTTTCAGGGCACCCATGGAAGGCCAGAACCTTGATCTCACGGCTATCTGGAAAGAACAACAGACAGCAGAAAAAATGGGCCGACTTCTTGCAATTGCGATTACACAGGCACTTGGTGTGCAAGATGCAGCACTTTTCCAAAGACGCTTAGAGCATCTAAAAGGCTTGCATCGTTTTGTATTGCAGGATCTGACCATTGGGCATCAGGTTTATATTGATGTTTATAGGTTCCTTCAAGCGCATTTGCCTACCTTGCATCAATGGATGCGCTATAGCATGCCTATCCTCTGTGAATATGAGAATGATGTTGATGCGCTCACGCCCTTATTCCAGGAATCTTTGAAGATCGTGCTCGATGATTTTGCCAATCCGCAACTGCCTGGCTTGCTATCCAAAGGCCTGCCAGATTGGTTCCCGTCCAAAGCAAAACCTGGAAACGCGGCTGTTATTTTGCATCCTTCTTTTGTACGACTTGTGAATGCCCAACCAGAAATAGAATACTGGAAAACCTGGACAATTCTAGCGGGTGAAATGATCGCACTTCAGTGTGATTTGAGAAGTT
Source organism: Planctomycetota bacterium (assembly GCA_022710345.1). Taxonomy (GTDB): domain Bacteria; phylum Planctomycetota; class Uabimicrobiia; order Uabimicrobiales; family JABWCH01; genus JAKLHB01. The sequence continues at coordinate 6,054 of JAKLHB010000065.1, read as the reverse complement.
TGCCAGTTGATTATCCCACGCTTGCGAAAAGGATGCCAGTCCCTTCTATTTTTTTAGAGCGCATGTTATACCATCTCTGGCGACCATGCGTTGCTCACCAACGCCATGAACCGCATTGTATTGCGTGTGTCGCAGATCAGGTGGCTGGGCATTATATGACTTTTTTGCCATTGCCAGAATTATGGCAGAAAAAATATGGAATTGGCGAGCTGAAAAGCTTGAGAGCCAATGAACTCGAACGGATCTATGCCATCATCTTAGAGCTTGTGAAAAAACTGCCAATCGAAGATCAAGAACGGCTTCCTGGTTATGACTATTGCTTGACTCAAATGTTTCCTCGTTTTTCTGATTATGCAGAAGACATGGCTGGCATTAAGCTCAAAGATTTGTCAGACGAAATAGTGAGCCTCTATAAAAAAATGTTCGCAGCCAAAGATGTGGCTAAGATCAGGCTGATTTTGCGTTGGATGGCCTATATGGGGCCACTGGATGGCTGTACGACAACGGCGATTTTATGGGAAGAATTGGAAAAAAGCCATCAAGAGCTGAGCAAGCCGAACACAGATCTTCCGCTTGAATTGAAAAAAGACATTGCTTTTTATGGCTGGCAATTATTGGGAAATCGTGGGCAGCATTTTGGGCTTGATCAAAAAATTTTGCCACACGTGACCAGTTTTTTAGAAAACATGGCGATTCTTTCTGGCTATGATTCACTTGAAATCCGCAAGCTTTCAGCAATTCTATGGTATCGTCTCGCATTGGGCAGCTTTAGCAAAGGAAGTTTTTCAGAGCAGGCAACATTAAAAGATGCTGTCTCCATTGGAACTGCTTTGCAAAAAGTAGCGTTTTTGTCCTACGATTTTATTCCAGAAGCCAAACTGTTGCGCAATCGGCTGGATGTGATCATGGGTGAAAAGCTTTCTTTTCCGACATTGTCTGATGTAACACCCACATATCATGAGCGTTTTACTTTTGAATGCCTCCGATCCATCGCAGAAGTACAAGGCACATATCGCAATTTATCCAGAAAACATCTTTTTGACATCCCAAATGCAACCAATAAGATCCTCCAACAATATGAGGAACTCCAGCGCACGAAAATTCCGGCCATGGTTCTGAATAGCCTGAGCCACTTCAATGCTCCAGATGAGATCAAGCAAGCAGCAAACCAATATTTCAACCCCAATCCAGATCAACCTGCAAATCCAGAAAAAATTGTGGTTTGGTTTGCCAGGCGATTTGGAGAATGGCCATTGCCCGAAGAGCAGTTGATCATCCAGACCACCATCCAAATGATCACACTATGGGCACAGATTAAACCAGGCTGGGAATTAGCGCAAAGTCAAAAAAGCCTTTGTGGAATTGCGCCCAAAGAATTCATTCCTCTTCATTCCTTCCAAGAATATATGGAAAATTTAGAAAAAGAAATCCAATTTTTGGAAGAATTGAAAAAACAACGCGACGATATTTTTCAAAAAGATTATGCCCGGCTCCTCGCCATGTATAAAGACTCTGTGAGCAATCTGCGTGACCGCGAAAATTTGACATACGAATTGAAACAAGCTGACCTGGAATTCCAAAAACTGGAAATCCAAGCCCAAATCTTAGGTTATGAACAGGACATTACCGATATCCGCTATGAGATTGCCCAACAATTGAAAGAAATTTCAGAAGCAGAACTCGAAATTTCCAAACTCGGTTGCAAGATCCAAGAAATTCAAAAAGAAAAAGCCGAAAAAGAAGTAGAGATTGCACTTGGAAATGTCCAAATCAATGATATTCTGCAAAACATCCGAAGCCTTGAGAAAAAGATTCTAGCCAAAGAAATCACGATCCAAGAAGGCCAGCAGCGGCTTGCTGAAGAAGAAGTCAAGCTGACGAATGAAGTCCAAGAAATTGCCAAAACCAATCAAACCCAGGCCAAGGCCAAGATGAAACTCGTGGCAGAGCGATGGAAATTGGATTTGGAAGCAAAAGCCAACACAGTGAAAAGCCTGCAACAAGAAATTTTGGCCAAAAAACAAGCACTCCAGGCATGCCAAGACTTAAGCACCAAGATTGTGAACAAAGTACAGGATCAAATCCAGAAGGTTGATAAGGAAATTGCTGAGGCAAAACGCAGAGAAGCCGAGGCAAGCCGGAAAAGCTTCTGGAAACGCCTGATCTCCGTAGCCTGCAAATTGGTCGGCACTGTGGCTGGCGCAATCCTTGGCAATCCCATGATGGGCATGCAAATTGGCAACCTGGTTGGCGAAGCAATCAACGCGGGTTTAATTGACAAAGACTGGAACAAAGCATTGATGGCTGTGGCTGGCGGTGCGGTCAATGAATTTGCCATGCCACAATTACAGGGCTTTCTCAAAGACAATCCTATGCTCAAGGAATCCCTGCAAAAACTAAATCTCGACAACATGCTGCCCAATCTGCCGAATCTTGCGGCTACTGATATGGATCAGTGGCTCAAAGTTTCATGCGAACAGATTTGCGATAAATTGCCCGCAGCGGCCCTCACCCAAATGACGAATTTTGTGGCCAAGAGCGGGGATTGGAAAGAGAATATCAGCGGTTTTGCCAAACAATTTGGTGATTTTGCGCCCCAAGAACTCCAGAAATTCCAAGCAGACTATCCAGAATTTGCCACTTTGATTTCCTTGCCTAAGGAAGATCGCGAAAAACTTCTGGCTGCGCAGCTTATCCAAAAAGCCCAGTCTTTGCAGCCTAAGATTGACCCACAAAAAATGAGCGTCCTGGTAACAGCAGAACTCAAGTCGTACAGCGATGCAATCACACAGAAAATGGAAGAACTCCAGCAAAAAGTAAATACACCGCAAGGCAACAAACCCGTGAGTGAACAGCTCGAGGCTGTCAAGAAAAAACTCGAAGAATACCAAGAATGGGCTACCAAAGAAGGCAAACAACAGGCTGAAAAAATCCAGGCCCAGTTGATCCAAAAAGAAGAAGAGCTGAAGCAAGCCGATTTGCAACATCAAATCACAGAATTGGATGGCTCCATCGGCAGACTCAATGCAGAGCAAGATTTCAATCAAGCCCAAATGCTATTCATCCAAGCATCCCGTGATCATGCAAAAGCAAACCAAAAATTAGAAGAAACCAAGCTTGTGGGCGATATCCTCCAAATCAAGTCCCAAATCAATGATTGCAAAGGCAGGGAACTCCAAATCCGCCAGGAGCAAGCTCAAAAAACACTGGAGATTGCCAGACTCAATGTCGAGGAATGTGATCAGCATTTGAAAACAGCTTCCATACAGCTCAAGATCAGCGGCCTTAAAGATAAGATCGCCAAAGGCGAGGAAACCATTGCTGGCATCAACCGCAAAATTGCACAAAAACGTCAAGAAGCTCATCAAGTGCAAAGAGCCCAATGCTACTTTCAACTGCAATCCATCCGGTCCCGTATGGAACAAGCCAGCATGTCGGTGTATTTGCTTCCCTTGGCAGAACATCATTTCCTTGATGCTTCGTATGCTGTGCAGGAACTAGATGCCATGCGAGAAGAAGCATTGCTGCGAGCCATACGCTATTTGCAATCCATGCGTTCTGTGGTGGACGATGTTGAACTCGAAAACAAACTCAACAGACTCGCTGAAGCCAATGCTCCTACTTTGCTTTTGAAAGAAGCCAGCTTATACTTCAAAGGCGAATATGCCAAACGATTGGGCAATACATTTGCATGGGAAATCAAACCAGATGCCAAATTTCTAAAATACCTGGTACAGGATGGAAAGGTTGAAATCCCTTTCGAGCCTGGGCAATTCCCAAAAGGTCACCAGGATGCACTCTTGATTTCCGTGGAATTATACTTTAAGGGAAGTTTTGAATATCGCCGCGCTGTCCCTATCAAGATCACCTTCAAAGGCCCATTCATTATTGATTTTACATCCAGGCCCAATGCTGGATTCCATACACTCATCTCCAGAAAATGGAATGCCTATATTCTGTCCCAATACCCGGACACCCTCCTCATCAGCCGAACCAAAACCTCTGATTTTGACAAAGGCTTCTGGTACCTCAACCCATTCTGCAACTGGCAAATCGAAGCCGAATGGACAGACATAGATACCAGCAAAATCCAAGAAATGATGATCCGCATGTACTATCACACTATGCAAAGTAATTAAAAAAACATACCTGGGACATTTAGGATGCCCCAGGTATCTAAGGAGAAAAAAATGACTCAGAAAACTTCTTTATCCTTGCTTTTTGCAATAGCAATCTCGTTGATGATTCTGCCATCAGGTTGGACACAAGAACAGACGACGAATGAGCCATCTATCTTAGATGGCATGCAGCATTTGAAAGGCGAAGTTGCAAGACTACAAAACGAAATTGAAAAACTCAAAGAAGCATCAATCAATATTCTTGTTTATGAAGATTTTGAAAGTTATCACCCAAATCAAATTGCAGGTAATTGGAATCCTCCATTGTTTGTAAGCAATGGAAAACTGGGGAGTCAAGTTGCAGATTCAATTCGGCGGCCAGAAACCATAAACAAGATAAATTGGTGTGTTCGAAGTTTGCCAGTCTCTTTAAAAAAAGATAAAATTTATTTTTTAAGTTTCGATGCATGGGTTACTTCTACATCGGGGAGTGGAGCTTATTTTAGTGCTCCATCAAAGGCACAAGTATTTGGTTGGGAACTTTATGGTCATCGTTGTCAGCCATATAAAGCGGACGAGGTATATGTAGGCCACCCGATCAATGTTTTGGATAAGCAAGTAAGATTTTGCCTTGTGCTTAACCCAATCGAAAAAAAAATGTATGCTGGCTGGAATCTTGGGCAAGGCTATATTTGGACAATGAAAACTTCTTTAAATTTGGATGATTTTTGCAAGATAGACAGCATTACATTCTATCAAGATCTTAGGGAGGGCAGAGATGGAAGTGAATTTGATAATATCGTTCTTTTAGAATTACAACCAAATATGTTGTATCAAGAAATTATTTCTCATGAAATAAAGCAAATTCAAAAATAATTCCAAGCGTTGAAAATGTCTTGTTTATCTTCTCAAACAAAGCTTTTGCCTAATTGCTAATGTATGAAAGCAAAAGCACGCTGTTCCAACCAGAACAGCGTGCTTTTTGTTTTCATTGTGCTAAAAATCCTACTTTTGAGTTGTGCCAAGACAAATTTTTTGGTAATATTCTATGAAAAAGCATTTTTGCCCAATGAAGCTAACCTGATTTCTATGAAGTTAAACGAAGTTACGAAGTTTAGAAAGAAAAAAGGAAAACAGAATGACCAAACGTTTTTTAGAAGTTACGCAGGAGGCAGGAGCTGCGTTGTTTGCGCGTAATATCACTGGAGAAGTTGTTATGCTGAATCTGCTTCGCTTTCGCAAGGTAGCTGACTATTCTGCGAATCCTGAGCTGAAGCCTGAAAACCCAATATCTGGAGCAGAGGCTTACCAAAAATACATCGAGCATACATTGCCATTTCTCAAAGCAAGTGGTGGTGATCTTATATTTTTAGGCAAAGGCGGCAAATTTTTGATTGGGCCGCAGGAAGAAGAATGGGACCTTGTTATGCTTGTCCGCCAAAAATCACTATCTGACTTTATTGCGTTTGCTTCCAACCAAGCATACCTGGCAGGCATTGGACATCGAACAGCCGCATTGGAGGATTCGCGTTTATTGCCGCTCGTTGCATCAAACACAGCCATCTAACGATCAGATATTGTTGCATTTTTTATGAAAGTGATGATAGGTCCAAAGTGTTCCAAAAGTCTTGGCGACAGATTTAAAAAACAGTGCACTTCAGGTGCGCTTGTTTTTTAGAAAACGTTCATAAAGATTCTTATTCTTTTAATTAGCAAAATATATCATAGTCTTGGCGATAGAAAGACATAGATTCAAAAAACAGTGCACTTCAGGTGCGCTTGTTTTTTTAGAAGACGTTCATAAAGATTCTTATTCTTTTTAAATTAGCAAAATATACCATTTTTCTCCTAAGCGCTTGGATTGATGATAGCTAAAGCGATTCCCAAAATTTAATTGACAAACAAATGAAGTTATTATAACATCATCTAGGATTGG
>JAKLHB010000649.1 GCA_022710345.1 Planctomycetota bacterium | reverse complement strand
AGAAACCCCAGGCTTTATTCCCAAACCGCTTCGCGGCAAAAAACTTTGCTGCAGTGCAATCTTATACGAGAGTTCTCAACCTGGGGTTAAAAACCGGTTAGGTAAGTAGTGAAAATAAACTCAGCAGACGTACAAGCCATAAAAAGTAAGGATAAGCAAGTAGCAAAGTCTTGAAAATGGCTAAAAATAAGACTTATCATCAGGTAAAATTTTATAATTTTTTGTATATTTTGTATGTGATCTATTAATTTAAGTATTGGAATACAAATACATTATGTTTTTCTATGCAAAAGCAAGTACCATTTTAATTAGCTATAGGCACCATGTTATAGCGCTAATAAATAAGCGTTTTTTGTAGCATTGATTGGCTAATCTATTGGATTTTCCTAAGATTTATTGATGCTGAATTATTTTTCACAGATTACTTAAAAACCCCAGGCTTTATTCCCAAACCGCTTCGCGGCAAAAAACTTTGCTGCAGTGCAATCTTATACGAGAGTTC
>JAKLHB010000648.1 GCA_022710345.1 Planctomycetota bacterium | reverse complement strand
CATTTCTTCTGGAAGGGCCGTAAAATCAAGTTTTCGGTTTTATAAACCGAAAGACCTCTTTGGTGGATGTTTGGTGGGTACACGGCTACCCTTGCGGAGCTTAGCGCTCTCAACGATGGTGTCTCGATCCTTGTTTTACTGGATGTTTGGTGGGTACCCCCATGAAACTGCGTAAGCAGGGGATTGGGGGGAACAAATGGAATTGTTGTCTCGATCCTTGTTTTACTGGATGTTTGGTGGGTACTCATCCCCAGAAATGGGGATAGGGCTGTTTGTCTTCTTATGTCTCGATCCTTGTTTTACTATGTTTGGTGGGTACAAACTCAGTAGAGAGCCAGAAGGCTCTCTACTGTGGAACCTGTCTCGATCCTTGTTTTACTGGATGTTTGGTGGGTACAGTATATGTTGTGAAAATGGAAGGAAAATTTTTGTCTCGATCCTTGTTTTACTGGATGTTTGGTGGGTACGTGGCCATAGGCCACTTCCGAGGTATCCCCCGTTGGGTGTCTC
>JAKLHB010000647.1 GCA_022710345.1 Planctomycetota bacterium | reverse complement strand
AAGTACTGCCAACGGCTTTTAGCATCTTTTTTTTGATGCCATCGAGAACATAAGCCATCAAGCAACGTGCCTGGCTCAGGCATCTCCATCGTCTTTGCCAGGCAACTCTGAGCTACTTTGAATAAATCAAAGATTTTCGATAAATAGGCTCATAATATTGTTGCCGCTGGGTAGCCTTACTTGCAAAGTCATTTGTTCGAGCACGTGCGTTTCCATGTTTATTCCATTCAGCAGCATCACCAATTTCAATAAGAATATAGGCAAATTTTTTTAGATCTACTACTTCAATTGGAGCAAAGAGCAGGACTTTTTGTCGTCCGGTTTCTGGCACTAGAATCGAATGCATATTTCCTTGTTGACGTAGTTGCTTTCCTTTTGAAAAGATATTGGCGGCTATATCGGACATGAGCCGTATAAAAGGACGGCTGATAAAATTTGAAAGTTGCTTAAGCATCGTTCGAGTCCAAAGGAGATCATAGGCTAAATGCACTTTTTTTTTGCCATATCCGACATAG
>JAKLHB010000646.1 GCA_022710345.1 Planctomycetota bacterium | reverse complement strand
CTGCAGTGCGACAACGAACACAGATTCGAAGGGTGGTTTCGTAGCGCAGTCGATTTCGACAATCAGCTTTCTCGGCATTTGATCGCTTGCCCGCAATGCGAAAGCCACAACGTCAGGCGAGTTCCATCCGCAGTTGCAATATCTGAACATCACACGACAGCGACACATGACGTATCCAAAGGAGTATCAGCTACGATGATGAATGCAATGCCTTCGGGTACGCAAATCATCGCTGCGTACAAGCATTTGGTTCAAACCATGATCGCCCACAGTGAAGATGTCGGCGATGCCTTTGCAAGTGAAGCGCGGAAAATCCACTATAACGAGGAGCCGGATAGAGCGATTCGCGGAACCCCGTCCTCCGACGAAATCAAGTCGCTCACGGAAGAGGGTATTTCGCTAATTCATCTTCCTGTTTTCAAGGAAGAAGATCTCAACTGATGACTCCAAGCAATGATGCCATGATTGCCGATCATGTTATTTTACATAATACAAATTATGCGCACTATTAGTTGC
>JAKLHB010000645.1 GCA_022710345.1 Planctomycetota bacterium | reverse complement strand
TTGATACAGATTAAGGATTTTTTTAGTATATTCTAGCATAACAAGTTAGGATTTCCGAAAATCCGCCTAGTTAACAGATTGTCTCTCAACAATCGCTTAGCATCAGGCGTTGTTCATGATGTCCCAAGCAAAGCAATTCAAGCGAGTTGAAAATGGAAGAATTTGCTACCATATTTAACTTGCTTTCCAATCCTTTGGAAATGGAGGCCGCACGAAAGCTACATCTCAAAAAGATATAGCTTTCGTGCGGAAAATACTATGAAAAAAATACTTTTTTATTTGGTGATCATTCTCATATTATGCTGGGGATGTGTACCACAAGAGCCTTATGAGCCTTATCATCCCCAGCCATATCCCAATCCACCAGACCCGTATTATCCACCGAATCCACCAAGTCCATCGCCAGACCCGTATTATCCACCGAATCCACCAAGCCCATCGCCAGGCCCGTATTATCCACCGAGTCCATCAAATAAGCATCACCAGGATCAAGATCAGCATAATCCATATCAAAACC
>JAKLHB010000644.1 GCA_022710345.1 Planctomycetota bacterium | reverse complement strand
TCACTTTATCCGGATGTAGAAGAAAACTGCATGAGTGTTTCATTTTCGCATATTTTTCAAGGAGGTTATTCTTCCGGGTATTACAGTTACAAATGGGCGGAAGTGCTAGATGCCGATGCTTTTGCTTATTTTCAAGAAAAAGGCATTTTCAATAAAGAAGTTGCCATAAAATTCAAGGATAATGTACTTTCGAAAGGAGGAACAGAATTACCGATGGAATTATATAAAAAGTTTAGAGGTCAGGAACCGAAAGTGGAGGCTCTATTAAAAAGGGCCGGTTTAATATAATTAAAACAAAATAATGGAAACCGAAGTTTTCACTTCGGTTTTTTTATTATCAAACCTTAAAAATTAAATTCACTTCTATACTTAATCCTTTTTTAAAAAATCAAAATTGATTTTACTCTAATTTATAAAATTTGCGATTCTACAATTTACTAAATTTTTAGTAATTAAACAATGATTTTTATCAAACAAAAACACCTGTAATAATCTTAAATTAGATGTGCAAAAAGTTAATCTT
>JAKLHB010000643.1 GCA_022710345.1 Planctomycetota bacterium | reverse complement strand
GATTGAGCTCGAGTTTCTTGACCATGAGACCAGGGGATTTCCAATTCTTGATCTCCAGCTCCCTGGCATGAGCAGCTTGCCTTGTGGGATACTCCTCAGAGTAAATCAACTCCCATGGCCCTTTCCCACGAGTAAATGGACTGAGTCCGCGATTATGTTGTTCAACTCTCCAGGGAAGGTTTGAGGTATACCCAATATAATAACGATTGATTTTACTTGAAAAGAGGATATAAACGTTGAAAGTTCGATCCATAAAAATGGCTCCTCAGGAGGGACTTGAACCCCCAACCTAATGGTTAACAGCCATCCGCTCTGCCGATTGAGCTACTGAGGAACCCGAGTAGAATTATAGCATTCATCCGAAAGAGTGTCAATGGATTTTTTGAACCTCCAATCAACCGAAACCTATACTTTTATAGTTCAGTTTTGGGTCGTTGCCTCGACCGTTTGCCCCACGCAGAGGCGACAAAGGCCAGGGAAAAAATGGCGCTGCCGGTGAGGACGATCACCGCGCCGGCGGGCAG
>JAKLHB010000642.1 GCA_022710345.1 Planctomycetota bacterium | reverse complement strand
ATAAAATTACCACCAGAAACAGCATTTCTAATATGAAGAAGAATATCTCTATCTTCACCTTCAATAACACTCTCCATAGCATTTGATCTATCAGCTATTGGAAAATATGATTGACCGATTGTTGTCATAATAGTTCCATCTTTTTTATTTCTTTCTATACCACCACCCATACTATGAATTAATTCTTCTGCTAATGCTTTTTTTTGTTCTACTATTCCAGATCCATACTTTTCTTTATTCTCATTAAACAATTTATCTAAGGTTGATCCATCTTCACCCATAAGTTGAACTAAATTGTTGTAATAAGTTGATCTTTTCTGCCCAGTAGAAAGAATTATTTTAGCTTCATTAATTTTGTCTTTTTTTTGAGCTGATAACCAATCACTAAAAAGTTTTGATATTCTTGACATATTATACCTCTTTCTATTTATAATTTATATATGACCAAGAAATTTTATTATCATCTAATATATCCAAAAATTCATTCACTCTCATAGAACGAACTTGAAAAATAATAAAATCTC
>JAKLHB010000641.1 GCA_022710345.1 Planctomycetota bacterium | reverse complement strand
CGCCGCGGTGCCGGCGCTCGATCTCCTCGGGGTCCCGGAGGGTCCGGTCGCGCTTCTTCGTCTCCATCGGGCCTCCTCGGTTTTCCAAAGGTATTTTGACACTATTGACACTGTACGGTGCCCTATCTTGCCCGATCCCGTATCATAAGTCAATAATCAGAGCGTAACTGTAGTAAAGGAAAAGACATGAAATAAAACTGTCGATCCGGTGGTTGCGGGTTCGAGTCCCGTCCACCTCGCCAACTATAAAGGGCCTTGCAGCAACGAGTTGCGAGGCCCTTCTTTTTTGCCCGGGGGGCAGGGCGAAAAGTCAGTGACACGTAGGTGACACCAGGCGGTCCGGGCTTCGATCGGCCTTCGACGGCGCCCGGCTGGGAGAAGGGGTCCCCGAGGCCGTCCCACACCCCCGAAATTACGTCAGGGGCGCCAAGGGGGAGATCGGCTGACGCCTCCAGCCGCGGATCCCGCTGAGGGAAGCGATGGCGGGGGCCTTGACCGCGGGGCAGGGCGATCGCGAGGATGACC
>JAKLHB010000640.1 GCA_022710345.1 Planctomycetota bacterium | reverse complement strand
GACCTCGGGCGGTATTACCTCAGGGGGCTTGACCTCGGGCGGTGTTACCTCAGGGGGTGTTACCTCATCAGGAGGCTTGACCTCGGGCGGTATTACCTCAGGGGGCTTGACCTCGGGCGGTATTACCTCGGGTGTCGTTTCTGTAGCAATGATCTCTACTTCATACCAATAAACCCAATATGCATGAGATTTTTTTTCTGCTGGGACATTATCTAAGAAAACAATGTCATCTTCTTTAATACCTAAGTCTGCATCCCAAATCACAAAGCATGGTGGATTGCCATCATTGGTACCAAAATAAACGCCAGTCATGTCTTTTTGTACTTTACCATGTTCTGCGATGGCACGTACTTTCATGTTGGGCTTAATCGTGGCTTTTACGTATTCCCCATAGGCTTCATCAGAATCAAAATCACGGCGGCCTTTAATGCCTGGAGGCAGAGTCGAAACTGGTGCTTCCACTGGTTTCGGTTCGACTGCTGGTGTTTCTGATGGAATGATTTCAAGATGATACCAAAATACCCAATATGCATGAGACC
>JAKLHB010000064.1 GCA_022710345.1 Planctomycetota bacterium | reverse complement strand
GATGCAGCCTCAGTTCTGGACCTACTACAATGACAGAACGAGCAGAATAATCCACGCGCTTGCCTAGGAGGTTTTCGCGGAATCTGCCTTGTTTGCCTTTGATCATATCAGTCAGGCTTTTGAGAGGCCGATTGCCTGTACCTAGGACAGGCCTTCTGCAACGTGAATTGTCAAAAAGCGCATCCACAGATTGTTGTAGCATGCGTTTTTAATTTTTGATGATGACATCAGGCGCATTAATATCCAACAATTTTTTTAGACGATTGTTGCGATTGATGAGCCGGCGATATAGATCGTTCAAATCACTAGTAGCAAAATTCCCAGAGTCTAAAAGCACCAGAGGGCGAAGATCAGGCGGGATCACAGGGATGGCTTCTAGTACCATCCAGTCTGGCTTATTGCCTGATTCTTGGATCATCTTAATCAATTTAAGGCGTTTGCTAATTTCTTTTTGCTTTTGTTTTGAGCCGGTTTTGTCTAATTGCTTTTGGAGTTCATCGCTCAGACCATCTAAATTTAAGGTACGAAGGAGTTCTTGTATTGCTTCTGCTCCCATGCTTGCCTTAAAAGCTTTCTCGCCATATCGTTGCTGCGCTTCACGATATTTATCTTCACTCAAAATTTCATATTTTTTCATCCCTGTCTTGCCAGGGTCAATCACAACATAGTCTTGGAAATAAATCACTCGTTCCAATGATGGAACTTTCATTCCCAATAAGTTGTTCATGCGGCTTGGAGTTGCTTTGAAAAACCAAATATGGGCCACAGGCGAGGCAAGATTGATATGTCCCATTCGTTTACGCCGAACTCTGGAGTGAATTACTTTGACTCCACAACGGTCACAAACGATCCCTTTATGTTTCATACCCTTATACTTGCCGCAATAGCATTCCCAGTCCCGTTCGGGTCCAAAAATACGTTCGCAGAAAAGACCGTCTTTTTCAGGACGATAGGTGCGGTAGTTGATGGTCTCAGGTTTTTTTACTTCACCATGTGACCAATTCCGAATATCTCTGGGAGAAGCCAATTTGATGGTCACAGATCCGTAATCATTGATACGATCGTAGAGAGCTTCTACCATCGGAAAAACTCCTTGCAAACAATTCTAATAAAAAGAAAATGATTAAGCTCAAATTTTGTGGCATCAAAAAAATTTGAACCGTATAAACTTTCCAGTAGGCAAATAGCTAGTAGCCTTGCAATCCAATGCAAGGCTAACTATTGAACAATTGTTGAGAGAAGCCAAAAAATTTGCCATTTTGCCAAGTGCCTAAACCTGACGACCGTAGAAGAGATGTAATTTTGCTTCTACTCTGCGTCTTGTGGTGGCTCATCGTTCATGTTTGAAGAAAATGATGTATTAGGTTTGGCTTTCTTTTTATGCAATTGAATATCGAGCGCTAAACCCTTGATTTCATGGGTTAAAACTTCAAAAGAAACTGGTGTCCCAGGTTCTAATGTATTGTCTCCACGCACCATGGATTCATAAATTTTTGTACGGCCTTCTACGTCATCAGATTTGACCGTGAGTAATTCTTGCAAGATATTCGCAACACCATAAGCTTCGAGTGCCCAAACTTCCATTTCGCCAAATCGTTGGCCACCGAATCGTGCTTTGCCACCTAGGGGTTGCTGCGTGATGAGAGAATATGGGCCTGTGGCACGTGCGTGCACTTTATCATCCACAAGATGGTGGAGCTTCATCATGTAAATATAGCCAACTGTGACTTTTTGTAAGAATGACTCACCTGTACGACCGTCGTACAAGGTTGTTGTACCAAAGGCACCGGTCTTACCATCGTGGAGTTTCACACGTACATCAGGTGAACGATTTGCTTCGCGCAAAAGTTCTTCAATTTCATTTTCTTGGCAACTGTCAAAAACAGGTGTGATGGCTTGAAATCCTAATGCTTTGGCTACCCAGCCTAGGTTGGTTTCCAAGATTTGGCCAACATTCATACGAGACGGCACACCCAATGGGTTGAGGACAATTTCTACAGGTGTCCCATCTTCTAAAAATGGCATATCTTCTTCAGATAAAATTTTGGCAATTACACCTTTATTTCCGTGTCGGCCAGCCATTTTATCGCCAACTGATAAAACACGTTTTGTTGCGATATAAACTTTCACTAGCTCTAAAACACCTGTGGGCAGCTCATCTCCAGTTTGAAGCAGTTGTGTTTCTTTAGTTTTGCTATCTTCTTCTGTTGTGATTAAGTCGTTGTATTGTTTAATCACAACCGCTACTTTTTCTTGTTTTTCTCGGTCATCAATGGCTAATGTGTAAATATTCAAACGGTCCTTGAGGATTCTTAAATCCTTAGGGTTAGGAATAGGATCAGCAGGCCATTCAATAATCTCATTGCTGCCTTCTTCACGAGGCTGTTGTCCTAAGATTTCACAGATTTTTTTATATAGTTTAGCTAGTATTTCTTGCAGTGCTTTATTGTATTGGTTTTCAAGGGCCTCTAATTTTTCTTGTATTTCTTGGCCATCTTCTTCAGTTTGCTTAATCTTGCGGGTAAATTTTTGGGTAGCAATGACAATGCCTTCAACACCAGATGGCACTTCCAAGCTGTCATTTTTCACATCTTCGCCGGCCCTGCCAAAGATTGCATGGAGTAATTTTTCTTCAGGTGATAGTTCGGATTTGCTTTTTGGAGCTACTTTTCCGACTAGAATATCTCCTGATTTGACAATAGTGCCGACTTTCACAATGCCAGAGTCATCTAAGTTGAGCAAAGAGCGTTCAGACACATTGGGGATATCACGGGTAAATTCTTCACGACCTAGTTTTGTTTCTCGAATTTCTGATTCAAATTCATCAATATGAATGGAGGTATAATAATCTTCTTTGACTAATTTATGAGAAACAATGATTGCGTCTTCAAAGTTGTAGCCATCCCATGGCATAAATGCAACCAAGACATTTCTTCCAAGGGCTAGCTCTCCTTTGCATGTTGCTGCTCCATCAGCAATCACTTGGTTCTTTTTGACCCGTTCACCTTCTCGAACAATGGGCTTTTGATTCAAACATGTGCGTTCATTAAGCCCAACAAACTTGCGAATGTGGTATTCAAGCGGTCCTGTTTCGTCTTGATCTGGCTGAATGATGATGCGCTCGCCATCTGAATACGTAACCACGCCATCTGCATCAGATCGAATGACCATGCTGGAGTTTTGGGCTACTGGGACTTCCATTCCAGTGCTCACCAACGGCGGTTGGGTTACGATAAGGGGCACAGCTTGGCGCTGCATGTTCGACCCCATCAAAGCACGGTTTGCGTCATCGTGTTCCAAAAAGGGGATCAACGAAGCAGAAACACCGACGATTTGTTTTGGAGAAATATCGCAATAATGAATTTCTTCTGGTGTTACGTATTTGTAATCGCCATCTAATCGAGCAATCACTTTAGGCTGGACAAAACTACCATCTTTATTGAGCATTGTGTCTGCGGGTGCCAAAACTTTATTATATTCTTCATCTGCACGTAGGTAAGCTACTTCTTTCGTGACTTTACCATTCCGTACGACTCGATATGGCGTGATCAAAAAGCCATATTTATCAATATCTGCGTAAATGGAGAGGCTAGAAATAAGGCCGATGTTCGTACCTTCGGGTGTCTCAATGGGGCAGATGCGTCCATAGTGAGAAATATGCACGTCGCGTACATCAAACCCTGCACGTTTGCGGTTTAAGCCTCCTGGTCCCAAAGCTGAAAGCCGCCGCTCGTGGGTTAATTGGGCCAAAGGATTGGTTTGATCAACTACTTGAGACAATTCTCCCCGCCCAAAAAAATAATCAATGGAAGAAGAAATGGTTTTGGTATTGATTAAGCTTTTGGGAGTCAAAGGTTCATCGCTTTCTATGCCCATACGTTCTTGAATCGTGCGTTTGAGTTTTAAAAATCCTTTGCGGAATTCATCACCTGCTAGTTCAGTAATGGTGCGAATACGGCGATTGCCCAAATGGTCAATATCATCCAACTCACCCTTGCCTTGACGTAGATCCATCACATAGCGTACTGAATTGACTACGTCTTCAGGGGTCAAAACCATTTGGCTGGCATCTATGTTTTGCCTAAATTTGCGATTTAGGCGAAAACGACCTACTTGGCCTAAACGATAGCGTGTTGGATCTCGAAAGCGGTCTGAGAAAAAACCCTTGGCTTTTTCAAAATTAAATGGGTTGCCCGGCCGCAATTTGCTAAATATTTTGCCTAAAGCGGCTTTGTAGCCTTCTGGCTCTTTCTCTATATCGCGAGTCATATCGCTGCTGTTATCTTCATTGAGTGTGTTGACAATCAAGGGGTCAATTTTATCTTCTTTATCTTTGGATGGATTTCTGCTTTTTAGCACTGTGACAGATTTTAGCTTGCTTTTTTCGATAGTTTCAAAAACTGTTTCTGTGATCAAAGTTCCAGCAGGCAACCGAATGATTGAGCTAGATTCTTCCCCTTCTTGTGCGGCTTCTTTATGAAGAACAATAGGGGTTGCTAGCACACGTCCTACTAATTTTTTATCTGCCTTGCGCACAACAATTTTTTCTTGATCATAAAACAAAGCTAAAATGGATTCGTCTGTGCTAAAACGTTCATCCAAAGCTCGGATGAAAGTTGTAATTGAAAATTTCCCACTCTTGTCAATTTGCATTACTAGTGTGTCTTTTTTAGTCACATTGATTTCAATCCAACTGCCACGCTCAGGGATAATCCAACAGGTATGAAGGTGTTTTTCGCCTCCATTGCTGTCTTCTGCAAAATCAACACCAGGAGAACGATGCAATTGACTGACAATCACACGTTCAGAACCATTGATGATGAATTCGCCACCTCCGATCATGATTGGCACTTCGCCTAGATAAACCTCTTCTTCCTTGGTGGAATTTTCAATTTTATTGAGTAAACGTACTCGGATTTTTAATGGTGCGCCATACGTGAGTTTTAATTTTCGGCAATCATCCGGAGTATATCTTGGCTTGCCAAGCTCATAGCCAATATATTCTAAAATAAATTTTTGGTTGTAACTTGGGATGGGAAAAATTTCACGAATAATGGCTTCTAATCCCTTATTCTGGCGGGAAATAGAAGGAACATTCATTTGAAGAAAATCTTCGTAGGCTTTAAGCTGCATCTCTACGAGATTAGGGACCTCTAAGATTTCTAGGTTTTTACCAAAATATCTTTGATTAGGAAAGAATCTCATCCTGCATCCTTGCTGGAAAAAACCAGTCTTAACCGTCATTCCCGCGAAAATAAAATAGCCAACAAGACTATTTTACTTTCGCGAGGATGTGAAAAGAAGGATGGAGAATTGAAAGCATCAGCGAGGAACTGACGGATACTCATGGTGTTTAAAAAATAAGCAAAGCGCAATTTCCCCAAGAACTAATGGATAAAAAAGCAAATGTTATCAGGCACGGATCAACCATGCCTGATAACATCAGACTCATGATATTAAGCGCCTATTCAATTTTATAGGCCTTTGAGCTCAACAGCGGCACCAGCTTCTTCAAGCTGTTTTTTAATTTTCTCGGCTTCTTCTTTGCCGACTTTCTCTTTGACTGCCTTAGGTGCAGCATCAACCAATTCCTTGGCTTCTTTGAGGCCTAGGCCAGTGATTTCGCGTACAACTTTAATAACTGGAATTTTCTTGTCACCAGCGCCAGTGAGAATGACATTATACGCTGTTGGTTCGGCTTTTTCTTCAACTGCTGCAGGTGCTGCTGCAGCGACAGGTGCTGCTACTGCTGCTACTGCAGACACATCGAAAGTCTTGCAGAACAAATCGCGGACTGATTTGAATTCTAGAAGGGTATAGCCTTTGAAAACTTCCATAATCAGTTCATTTTTGTCATCGAGGGATAATTTTTTTACTTCATCGAGGAGCTTGCTGATATTCTCGCTCATAAGAATCTGCCTTTCAAAAACAGGGCACTCTGCCCAAAGCAATAAGCAAATTGCAGTGAATAAATTTCTTTTGACTAAGTGAGTGAAACTTTTTGACTAAGTGAGTTAGACTTTTGACTAAGTGAGTAGACTTTTGACTAAGTGAGTTAGTAAGTCTAAAAATGCTAAAAGCAAATGATTTTGCCGAAATTATTGTTTTTCCATTTTAGCAATTACCGAATTGAGTGCATTAGCCATGCTTTGCATAGCACTATCCATAGCACTGGCCATTTGTTGATATGGAGCAGCAAAAGCACCAGCCAAAGTTGCCAAAAGGACTTCTTTAGGAGGAGTTTTGGACAATTCATCCACTTGTTTATCTGTGAGGATGATGCCATCTAAATATCCGCCTAATACCTTGAGTAACTTGGTCTTTTTACTGATTTCTAGCATTGCCTTTGCCAATTCCACTGGCTGGCTGCCATAAGCAATTCCGCTTGGCCCACGGAAAATACGTTTCATATCTTTTTTATAAATTTGCTCGATTGCCACGCCAGCAATGGTATTTTTGATCATTTGCAATGCGATGTTTTGGCTTCTCAATTTCCTGCGAATTTGATGATTTTGTTCAGCAGTGATGTTGCCATAAGAAAAAACAATAAAATGGTTGATCTTTTTCAGCTCGTTGCTAAGTTCTTGAGCCATCCACTTCCTAAGTAATTTTGCCATACTTGACCTTTCAAAGGCTTAGATATTGAATGCCATTTTATCGTTTTATTTCGATGGAAATGCCAGGTCCCATAGTCGAAGAGATCACGATCTTTTGCATATATGTGCCTCTTGAGGAAGCTGGCTTTGCATGTCGGATATGCTCAATGAATGTTTCAATATTGGCAATCAAATTTTCTGGCGCAAAACTTTTTTTACCAACTGGAACATGCACGTTGCCATAACTATCGGTGCGATATTCTACTTTGCCTGCTTTGAATTCTCGAACAGCAGTGACAACATCATCTAAAACTGTTCCAGATTTTGGAGAAGGCATTTTTCCTTTGGGGCCTAAGATTTTACCTAATCTTCCAACATGTTTCATCATGCCGGTATGTGCAATTGCCACATCAAAATCTACCCAGTTTTCAGCCACAATTTTATCTGCAAGGTCTTTGGCACCTACAATGTCAGCGCCAGCTTTTTTGGCTGCTTCGGCCAATTCACCTTCTGCAAAAACAATGACTTTAACTGGTTTGCCAAGCCCTTTAGGCAGCGAAACTGAGCCACGCAGCAATTGATCAGCTTTTTGAGGATCAATGCCTAGTTTCATAACAATTTCTACAGTTTCGTCAAATTTGGCATTTTTGCAAGATAAAAGTAAAGCAACTGCTTCTTCTAGGGTATAGACTTTTGTCTTATCTACTTTTGCCTTATTGGCTTGGTAGCGTTTTGATGCTGGTCGAGGGTGTGGATTGCCCGGGCGACGCCTTTTTTTCTTTTCTTCTGGTTTAGGTTGTGCCTGGGGGGTTTCTTCTGGAGTCATTGGGATACCTTTCTAAATATGCTGCAACGCGCGTTATGCTATGCAACAATTTCTACGCCCATACTTCGTGCCGTACCTTCGACAATCCGCATCGCATGGTCAATATCAAATGCATTGAAACATTTCATTTTTTTCTCAGCGATTTCACGGACTTGGGCTTTGGTTACTTTGCCAACCTTATCGCGATTGGGTACTCCAGATCCTTTGGGAATTCCTGCTGCCTGTTTTAACAACACCGATACTGGAGGGCCCTTTAACAGCATATCAAAGGTCTTATCACTATAGATTGTCAAGAGCACGCCAACTTCGGTTCCTTTGAGGTCTTTGGTAGCTTCATTGAAACGTTGGACGAACTCGCCAATCTTAACTTGATGTTGACCAAGAGCGGGGCCAACTGGGGGTGCTGGGGTAGCTTGCCCACCTGTAACCAAAAGGCGAACTTTCGCGATTACTTCCTTTGCCATAGTTTAATACCTTTCGATGACATTCAGCATACTAATTTATGATGCAGAATGCTCGCTCATACGGAAAAGCCCAGAGACTAATTCAAATCAATCGGATTGCCAAATTGTATTCAAGCAAATCCTAAAAGGATTATGAAGTTTTTTCAACTTCTACTTGCCAGTATTCCAAATCTACTTGGGTATATCTGCCAAAAATTTCAATCCGAACTTTGAGGGATTGTTTTTCTTCATTGACTTCATCAACAACCCCATCGTAATTTTGGAATGCATGGCCTTCTTTGATTCGCACAATTTGGCCTTTGTAAAAGTTAGGTTGTATGGGTACCTGAGTGTTGCAAGCAATCATCATGCGTTCTACTTCGCTTTCTGACATTTCACCTGCAAAATCTCCCACTCCTGGTGTTGTTTTGACCAAGTAATGGGTTTTCTCAGTTTTTACCATTTGCACCATCACATAGCCTGGATATAATTTTCGATGGATGACTCTTTTGCTGTTTTTGCGTAACTCTGAAATTGTTTCTGTCGGAACCATCACTTGCAAAATTTGATCGGACATATTCATAGAAGCAACTCGAGATTCCAAGCTGGTTCTGACTTTGTCTTCTTTTCCGCTTTGGACCCGCAATACATACCATCTTGCTTCAGGATGTGTTTGGGATAGAACTGGAGAAGATTTTACGCCCGAATCCAATGCTTTGACGCTGGGATTATCGCCACTCTCCTCTGGTTTTGGAGGTAAAGATGGCTGTTCATTGGTAGGTTCACTTGGCTCGGCATTCGGGTTGGACATGCAATACCTCTGGGACTTTAGAAAAAGATAAAATGGAATATTTTATTTAATAGAATATCTATAACGAAAAGATAGACACCCAGAGCAACAATCACAATCACGACCACCAAGGATGAATCTAACACTTCACCTTTGGTTGGCCAGGCAACTTTTCTCATTTCACTTTCAGTGTCTATCATAAATTCGGAAATCCGAATATTCATAAAGGCTAGATAAACCAATAATAAGATCATACCAATGCCTATACCAAAGGCAATCAGCAATCTTGGGGTAATGATCATTGGAATATCTATAAGTGGGACGGTGAATTTGACCAATTCTTGATAGAAGAATTGCCAAAATTCAGGCCGTAATTTTTCATCCATTTGTAAATAGGGAAAGCTTACAAATAGACGATACGCGGCAAATATGGCTAGGCAGACTGCTGTGATAAAAAATCCCCAGCGAAGAATCATGCCTTGCTTTTTTTTATGCACACTCAATGGCATTACCATATCTCCGATGCCCAAAATTGGGCGTTACCATATCTTAGATAACCAAAAACTAGTTAATAAAATGGCCATTATATGAAAAATAAAAATTGGTGAGATGAATGTGATTGCATGGCCATTGTAAAAATAACCGAATCACAAATTTTGCACAGCTATGGGTTAGGCTGATAAATTTGGGATTCGGTTTTCTGAATCAGAGTACAGAACAAAAACTACCGTGAACGAATCGAATAGCAAAACTTGAGTTATTTTTTACGTTCGCGATGTTCTTTGTGTGCACGGCAAACACTGCAAAACTTACTTAAAACAAGTTTTTCAGCCTGATTTTTAGTTCCACGGCTTTTTGTTTGTTTGCTGGTACGGTAGTTCCTGCTTTTGCATACGCTGCACTCAAGGGTGATATATTCTCGAGACCCTTTTTTAGCCATGAACTACTCCAATATTTTTGTTACTACACCAGCACCAACGGTTTTGCCGCCTTCACGAATTGCAAAGCGTAATTCCAATTCCATGGCAATAGGTGTAATGAGTTCAATGGTAAGTTCCACATTATCACCCGGCATAACCATTTCTTGTCCGGCAACGGTTGCTGTTCCAGTTACGTCTGTAGTTCTGAAGTAGAATTGAGGACGATATCCATTGAAGAATGGTTTATGGCGTCCGCCTTCTTCTTTCTTTAACACATAAATCCGAGCTTGGAATTTTTTATGAGGAGTGATGGAGCCAGGCTTTGCTAACACTTGGCCTCTTTCAAGCTCTTCCTTTTCAACACCACGAAGCAATACGCCAATGTTATCGCCCGCCATACCAGAATCTAGCTCTTTGCGGAACATTTCAACACCAGTGCATACGCTTTTCTTAGTCTCATGAATACCGACAATTTCTACAGGCTCATTGACGCGAATTTGGCCACGTTCTACGCGACCAGTACCTACAGTACCACGTCCTTTGATCGAGAATACGTCTTCGACTGGCATTAAGAATGGACGATCAACATCACGTTTTGGAGTTGGAATATAGCTGTCCACAGCATCCATTAATCTGAAAATGGATTTAATACCTAATTCAGTATCTTCCTCTTCCATTGCCTTTAAGGCAGATCCACGGACAATGGGGATTTCATCGCCAGGATAATTGTACTTTTTGAGCAATTCACGGAGTTCCATCTCAACGATTTCGATCAAATCTGGATCATTTTCCATTAAATCGCATTTGTTGAGATACACCACAATGCATGGTACGTTTACTTGACGAGCAAGTAAAATATGTTCACGAGTTTGTGGCATTGGGCCATCTGGAGCAGAGACCACCAGGATAGCACCGTCCATTTGAGCTGCGCCAGTAATCATGTTCTTGATATAATCAGCGTGGCCTGGACAATCTACGTGAGCATAATGACGATTCTTAGTTGTGTATTCCACATGAGCAACTTGAATAGTAATGCCGCGAGCTTTTTCCTCGGGCGCTTTATCAATTTGATCATATGCCAAAGCTTGAGCTAGCCCCTGTTTGGCCAACGTTTTGGTAATTGCAGATGTCAACGTGGTTTTGCCATGGTCAATGTGCCCGATAGTTCCAACATTGACATGGGGTTTGCTTCTATCAAACTTTTCCTTTGCCATGTGGATCTCTCCTAAAATAAAAATAGCCTAACAAAAAAATGTGGATGTGTGTTATTTCTTTCTTTTCAATTTTCAATGCTTGTTCTCATGCACTTTTTAGGGGTAACAGGATTTAAGATATGTAGATTTTTTTGCGGTGTATAATTTTTTTGCGGTGTATAATGGATGATCTAGTAGTGGTAGGATGCTTTTTTGGAGGATATGTGCTTTTTTGTTGAGCCGCACCTTCAAAACCTACAATAAGGTTTTGATCTATTATATCATGGACAAAATTGTTGCTTTATCCTGTTTTGCTAACCCTAATGATCTAAATCCCAGCATTGCTTGAATTCTGCTGAGATTCAGAGTGGAGCTGCTGATGGGGATTGAACCCATTACCTCATCCTTACCAAGGATGCGCTCTACCAACTGAGCTACAGCAGCGCATGAAACCAAAATTAAGAAAGCGGGTGATGGGAATCGAACCCACATGACTAGCTTGGAAGGCTAGGGCTCTACCATTGAGCTACACCCGCGGTGAGTTTTGGTTTTGGTGGAGAGAGGAGGATTTGAACCTCCGAAGGCTGTGCCGATAGATTTACAGTCTACCCCCTTTGGCCGACTCGGGCATCTCTCCGACAAGCTAATGGTGGGACTTGAACCCACAACCTGCTGATTACAAATCAGCTGCTCTGCCAATTGAGCTACATTAGCAAAGCATCTTCAAACAAAAGCTGTTCAATACTAGCTCATTGTTTGGGGATATTATATAATATATTTTTGCAAATGCAAGCAAAAAATATTTTTTTTTTTACTTTTTTTTCATCTACATGGCTTATGGTTTGCGAGTTTTTTTTGAAAAAATTGTAACATCTTGATAAAAGATATGTTAGATTTAATAAATCTATGAATTAAATTTGAAACCTGCCTGAACTAAGGTATGCAAATGCAACATTCCTACAGGCTGTTTTTGGCGATTGATCACAGGAATAATAAAAATAGGCCGGGGTTTGTGATTTTCCATCAATTTCAAAGCATCATACGCCAAACTATCCCCATGCACATACACAGGATTTTTTGTCATTAAATCTTTCACTGAAGTTGCCATAACTTCAGCTAAATTAGTGCCTTGCATTGCAAATTTTTCTAAGATTCGGCGAACATCGCCATCTGTAATAATACCTAGGAGTTGGCCATTGGCATCTACAATGCTTGTGCCCCCTAACTTATAATGAGTGATTGCTTTAAGTGCATCGGCAAATGTGTCACACCAGCGTATGATAGGATTGGTATCCTCTTGCAATAAATCTTGAACACGTAGGGTTAATCTTTTTCCAAGCATGCCTTTAGGATGATATACAGCAAAATCTTGTGGTGTAAATCCTCTCGCTTCCATCAATGCCACAGTTAAAGCATCGCCTAAGGCTAAAGTAAGGGTTGTGGAAGTGGTTGGGACTAAATTGTATGGATCTGCTTCCTTAGGTTGTCCTAAAAGTAAGGTGACATCGGCCAATTGTGCCAACTGACTGTCTGGCCGTGAAGTAATTGCAATTACTTGCACTTCTAGATATTTAACAACAGAGAGTAGCTCTATAATTTCTTCTGTTTGGCCAGAAAAAGAAAGTGCCATCAAAATGTCTTTGCGATGCAGCACGCCTAAATCGCCGTGAAATCCTTCTGCAGGGTGCAAAAAATGAGAAGGAATTCCAATGCTCGTGAAACTCGCCGCAATTTTTTGTCCAATATGCCCGCTTTTTCCCATACCCGTGATAATGACGCGGCCTTTGCATTCTAAAATCATTTCGCAAGCTTTTTTGAATGGCTCTCCAATTTGGTCAATAAGCCCAGCAAGTGCTTTAGATTCTTCTAGTAAAACACGTTGGGCAATTTCAATAAATGGTACATCGGCCCAATATTTTTCTATTTCCATACAATCATCCTTTAGGCTAAAATGCTCAATGTCGTTCAGTAAGCATTTTATCTGTTTGCTTTTTGCAATGTATACAACACATTATTTTTTAATATGTTATGTGTTTCTATGTAACTATTCTTCATGGGATTCAGATAGTAGCTCTCCAATTGGGAGTTCATCAAAAGGGATCATACTCATATCTCATCACGTCCCTAGTCAACTAGTAACTAGGGTGACAAAGAGTTAAAAAAATTTTATTACAATTTTCAAAATTTCATTCTGAAAAACAAGCTAAAATTTACTAGGAAACAAACTAAAATTTATTGATTTGTGCAAAATAGATTTGTATAATCGAGAAAATGTTCTGTATCATCTAATTGGATGGCACCTAAAGAGAGGCCGCTCGACTTCTACATCCGAAGGTTGCAGCGGAATTTTTATGCATTTTAGACAACATGGAACCATCACCATTCATCTTGTTGTTTTTGCAGCTTTAGCAATTGCAACATCGTTTTTTTGGTTTGCACTTTATGCAGCAGAGCAAGATATAATTCAAGCCAAACATCGTAATGACCGACAAACCAAAGCAATAGAGGAACATCAAAATACTCTTCGTATCAAACTGCAAGCAATTGAAAGTTTAGCAGGTTTTTATCATAATAGCGAAAATCGTTCTAATTTTCAAGATATAAAACAAGCCCAAATGGATATTGCTCGACTCGTTGATCTTTTAAAAAAGCTCAGCAGCAAAGAAAATGAGCCAGGCACGCGCCAATACTATGATCTTGCTACATTGATTATCTCAGACTCAGAAATTACCGAAGGCCGGCTTGCAGAAATTGCAGAAGGTAAAATAGGTTATGCAGATTTTAGTATTAACGTAGAAAAGGTATTGCTTGCTTTTTTTGATCGCATTGAACAATTGCAAGAAGAACTTCAAGTTTTAGTCAATACACAAAAGGGATTGAAAGAATATATACAACTTCAATCCACACAAAAAAAACAAATTTTGGATGAACTGAAAATTACATTAGAAGATATTGAAAAAGCACACGAAACAAAGCATACCCAGGCTGAAGAACAACTCGCTAGAATTCAAGAAATTCAGCAAAAGGAAGAATCAGAACGAGCCACCGCATCTCAAGAAATTGAAAAAGTACAAGCTGAGATGAAGACAGAAAAAACTGATTTTGAAAATAAGCTCAACCAAAAAAAAGGCAAAATTCGAGAACTGCAAGCAGCCAAATATGGCCGTACAGTCTATGCTGAAAGCATCAAACAACGCGATTTTTTGCCCCAAGAAGAAAAAGAAGATGGGATTATCGTCTTTGCTGATCCTAAAACGCAAACAGTTTACATCAATTTAGGAGAAAAACACGCAATTCGTGGGCTTAAATTTGATGTTTATCGCCAAGCTCCTCAGGCCACTCGTAGTTTTGTTGGAAAAATCGAAATTCAAAAAGTAATGGAAAAAGTAAGCATGGCTGCTGTGACCAAGCTTCAAAATCCATTAGATCCAATTGTGAATGGGGATTTTATCATAAATCCTATTTTCAATGCTGAAGAAAGCGTGTATATAGCTTTTGCAGGCAAATTTTCTAAAATAAGCAATGAAGAAGCTCAACGTTGGGCAGAACAATTGGGTGCCAAAGTTGAACCCAATGTAAGTGTGAAAACAAACTTTGTGATTGTTGCCCCGAAGTCTGAAGAACATGAAAATTATCGTTTAGCATTGAATTTTGGTATTCCATTGATGAGTGAAGAAGTGTTTTTGAGATATATCGGCGATTAGCAAGGGAGATTTTTATGAAGTTTGAGCAATCTCATATTTTATTTGCTATTTTTATTGTGCTGTGGCTCGTTGCTTCGGTATGCTCTTTTACCAGCTTTCGCAACATCCAAAACTATAAAAAGGATTTGGAAACATCTCAACAACAGCTCACTCAAGCTACTAAAAAGTTAAAAGATGTAGAGCAAAGGCTTACAAAAGTTTCCAATTTATTAGGCTTTAGGAAAATAGGACATGCCGAATCCACAAGCAACGTAGAAAGCATCGTATATGCCTTGGATAAACTTTGCACTGAAGAGCTAAACCCGCGAAGCAAAGCAAGTTTAGGCATCACCCTGGAAACTCAAAAAATAGATGTCCAAGATCAAGTTGCCAAAGGTATCGCAATAGATGCAAGCAATTTCAATGACATTAATTATGTAAAGAAAATGGTTACATTAGAAGATGTTTGGAATGCCTGTATCAAACGAGTAGAGAATTTGCAAACAGCATTGAAAGAAGAGCAAGAAAATCTTACTAAAACACGCAAAGAATCTGAAAACTTAGCAAAGCAAATGCAGACTGAAATCGAAGCTTTGCAAAAAGCCATTAGCCAAAAGCGAGCCGAGATGGCAGAAGTCATCAAAAGTGACGAAGAGAAGATCGAAAAAGCAGACCAAGATCGCAAACTGGCTCATGAAGAAAGTTTGAAGGAAAAAAGCAAACTGGCTAGTGTTGAAAGACAACGCAGGGCTCAAAAGACAAAATATGAGCAAGAGCAAAAAACACTCGAGGAACGTATCCAAGAATTGCAAGTAGCAGCCGCTGGGCAAACCGGCATGGATCGGTTGGTTCAAAAATCAGGAGAATCCCAGAAAATGCAAGACAATCCTGATGGGGAAATCCTCTTTAGTGACGAAAAATCCCAAACTGCATACATTGATTTAGGTCGAGCTGATGGTGTGCTCAAAGGCATGACATTCAAAGTATTCACATACGGTAAAGGTGGTGTGAAGGATTATAAAGCAGAAATCTTGGTTCGTGAAGTAGAAACCAACATGAGCAAAGTCGGAATCAGCAAAACGTATAACTCTCTCAATCCAATTCGAACTGGTGACAAAATCATCAATCCAGTGTATGATCGAGACAAAGTCAAGTACTTTGCAATTGCTGGAAAAATTTCTCAAAAATATTCTATGGACCAAGTACGCCGCCTGGTGGCGCAGATGGGTGGGCAAATTGAGCAAGATATTAGCCCACGGACCGATATTATTGTACTCGCCGAAGGATTTCAAGATGATGCAATGTACCAAACCGCGCAAGAACGTGGTATTGAAATGATGCTTGAATCTGAATTTTTAGGATATTTGGGCGATATTCGTTAATGATGTATCAGCCCCATGATGAAGAAGGCGGCTAGGTTTGCCCAAGCCGCCTTAGTTTTTTTCGATACATAAGTTTTAACGAAGTTGATACAAGAGCCAAGGTATTTCTTCTAAACCATCTTTTTCTGTAAATTGATGAAGAAGCCGCAAATGTTCTGGACCATAACGTTCTTGCAGGATTCCCTTTTCTAGGGAAGAAATCATGACAAATGCATGGCTTTCATCATTGGGAAGATCTTTTTTCTTCCAAATCCGGCAAGCATTGCGGCCAATTGCCCAAAGCAATTCATCATCTCGATCGCCCCAAATATAAAGTGGTTTATCCTTGGTAATCTGAGCAATGGTAGGATAAGTATTTTGATACTTGCCATCTAGCCAATGTGTCTCGGAAAGCATGCCTAAAAATAAGCCTGCAAGCAAAACCATCGTGATAGCAGTTTGATAAACAAGGCGATGGTCGGGTTTGGTTTTCCATAGTAACTTGAGATATACAGCCCACAAAGGAACAATGGCTGCATACCAGAAGCTGATGGAATATAAAAGTATGAACAGAGCGATGCCAAAAGGGACAGCACTCCATGCTATGATCAGCCCAATTTTTTGGAGATGGAATAAATAACGAACATAGTAAAATTTAAACATCTTGGACGCATAGAATAAAACATAATCTATAAAAACAGCTAAAAACATAGCGCAACTTGGAAGTATGGGAAAAAAATAGCGATTTTTTTTTGCTGGGACAATAGACAATGCGGCTAAGCTTAGAAACATCCATAGTATTGCAAATAGCCAACCATGATTATGCAAAGATTCTCGTAAGCTTGAAATTTTTTCATTGGAGCTGTCTGGATCACTGTTGGATGCACTGTTTGAACCGGGCAATGCTGGTGTTGCACTCTTGCCAAACAATTTTCGAATGTATGGCCTTTTAGAAAAAAAATCCAAAGCCAAGATGCTATGCCCTATTAAAATCCAGGCTGCAATCCAAATGATTGTCCAAGGAGCGATGAGGAATATAGCTCGATATATATAAAAATGCCATGCTTGGGGATGATGCAATTGCACGCTGCTAATATCCTGATATAATCTTTCCCACGTTTCAGGATACCAAAGCTTGAGCCAATACCACCAACTGTTGCCAATCACCATCACAATCCCTATAAGGATGAGCAAAGCTAGCCAATCCCAGCCTTTGATTTTAGGAAAATTATCTTGGGAAGGG
>JAKLHB010000639.1 GCA_022710345.1 Planctomycetota bacterium | reverse complement strand
GAGACAGGAAGTGCCGTAGTGGCACTCCCAGTCTGCGGCACTTCCACGTACCCACCAAACATCCACTAAAACAAGGACCGAGACAAGCCTCCCAATTTGAAACCTCTGGAGCAGCCCAGAGGTACCCACCAAACATCCACTAAAACAAGGACCGAGACGGTCCTCCCTTGATATTATTTGAATTACGTTTATACAGTACCCACCAAACATCCACTAAAACAAGGACCGAGACTTAATTTCATAGAAGTTTCCTTTATAAGGGTTGTCTAGTACCCACCAAACATCCACTAAAACAAGGACCGAGACAATTTATAGCTTTCCACACTAGGAAAGCTCTTTCAAATGGTACCCACCAAACATCCACTAAAACAAGGACCGAGACACCTCCCTTTCACTTACTACTTCATAACCGGCCCCCCAAGTACCCACCAAACATCCACTAAAACAAGGACCGAGACGGCCTATTGCTATCCGAGGCTGCCATAGTCCCCTGTACCCACCAAACATCCACTAAAACAAGGACCGAGACAGCTTCGCAA
>JAKLHB010000638.1 GCA_022710345.1 Planctomycetota bacterium | reverse complement strand
GGATAAAGGGAAGCCTAAAAACTCATAGCCTGCCCGCCAATCCATTCATGGCCTTTTGAGCTGCCTCGTCCTGCAAGGCTTTTTCGAATTCTTCATCTGTACCAACCCTGGATTCCAGCTCCTGCGTCAAACCTGCTGTACATCAATTCCACCATCCGATTCACCTGGTCCTGATGCATCTCTGCCATGCTTTTCAGCACCGTTTCATCCACCAGCTCATAAATCGGCCCCACTACTGGGATTTTTTTCAACGCTGTCTTGGCCAGTTTCCACAATATCCTTTTGGCCAATGGTTGCTCTTGACTTAATCTTTCTAACATGATGCTATCCTTTTTCAATTTTGATGATCATACCAGATACGCATAATATAAATGGTATTCGCATGTAGGGCGACCACCCAGTCGCCTCTACAACGCGCATACCATAAGCAATTCAGTCATGCATGCTGGTAATTGCGGCGTGCTTGCTTATGCCTCTTTTTGTTCGCACTCGGCCACAAAAATATTATGCTTCATCAATTCCTTTTGGGCATTTTTGTAGAAT
>JAKLHB010000637.1 GCA_022710345.1 Planctomycetota bacterium | reverse complement strand
TTATTTTGATTGGTACAGCTTCAGGAGATTTTTTTAGTATATTCTAGCACAATGAGTTAGAATTTCCGAAAATCCACACCAAAACAAGGATCGAGACAGGCTGCTTGCTGGTTTTCTAAAACGTAGAGTAGAGAAGTACCCACCAAACATCCACCAAAACAAGGATCGAGACAGACAGTAAGCGCTCGCAACACGCCGCCAGAAGAGTGAAGTACCCACCAAACATCCACCAAAACAAGGATCGAGACGAATTTCTCTGAGTTGTACTGGTACTTGTGCCTTAACTGTACCCACCAAACATCCACCAAAACAAGGATCGAGACACCATATTATCCAAATAATACGAAGCATTGACTGGCAAAGGTACCCACCAAACATCCACCAAAACAAGGATCGAGACAGCCATTATCTCCTCTCGTGATGATTGCCCCCTTTTAAGTACCCACCAAACATCCACCAAAACAAGGATCGAGACATCCTCCTCACACTTTCCTCAGTCTATAGGCGGCCTGTTTTATTGCACGTACCGTACCCACCAAACATC
>JAKLHB010000636.1 GCA_022710345.1 Planctomycetota bacterium | reverse complement strand
GTATTGATCCAATATTTTATCGCTTTCCCATCGAGGCCGCTGTGTATCGCCAGGGGTTTTTTTATCGGCTGTAGCGTACCTGGTCGGAAATTGATCTGGAGTGAGCACTTCTTGGGGGATTTGTAGTTTGACCAAACGATAGGAGCCAGGTCCGGCTTGAGGAACATTGCTGAGATCACTTTTAATAATACTGAGTTCTATCTTGTCCTCTGGCACAAAATAATTGTAAGGAAAATCGTATTGGGCTTGCACAGCCACAAATCCAATAGGATACACAGAATCGGCTGTTCTAGTTTCTCCGCCTTCATCTGTGATTTCCACAGATACTTTGAAGTTATAGAATATATCTTGCGTATTTGCCAGACTAGGATCTGCTTTGGGCACAAAGGGAATCTTGAATTTGCCTTCACTATCCAATTGGCATTGCCCAGCAGCGACCTCGTAGGTATAGCGATTTTCCTGGTCTCTGGAATAGAACCACCAATACCACGGGCCAAACAGGCACGCGCACCACTCGATATTGTGCTTTGCCAGATGTGACAGGC
>JAKLHB010000635.1 GCA_022710345.1 Planctomycetota bacterium | reverse complement strand
TACCAGTCATGTCCAAAAATCCAGGTTCTGAATCCTCTCAAGGAAATCGCAAAAAATTAGCCCAAACGAACCAAACCAAATCCATCACAAAAGCCCAATCATCCGCCAAAACCAGATTAGGTTCGCAAAAGACGGCTTCACCCAAGGCTAAAGTAGGAAAAAAGAGATTCAGCACACCAAAACAAGATTCACCCAAGGCTGTAGCAACCAAAACAAGATTAGGCTTGCAAAAACCAGATTTATCCAAATCTAAAACATCAAAACCAGCTTCGCCCAAGTCTAAAGCAGGTAAGCCAAAATTAGCCACGCAAAAACCAATTTCACCCAAGTCTAAAGCAGGCAAGCCCAAATTAGCCGCCCAGAAACCAGCTTCGCCCAAAGCTAAAGCATCGAGCAAGGCGAAAACATCCGTAACGCCTATAGCATCCAAGACCTCACAACCAATGAGAAAAAAAACAACGATTCAGCCAGAAGCGATCATGTATTATCAAGACCTGATGCCGGGTGAGCCGAAGAAATCGCCGTTTTTGGGCACGCAGCTCACGTCGTATACCCA
>JAKLHB010000634.1 GCA_022710345.1 Planctomycetota bacterium | reverse complement strand
AATTATTTTACAACCATAGACTGCACAGCAGTTAAATATCCTGTATCCGCAATATCTTCTGGTTTTGCCCCTCGGCTTAAATCATTGGCTGGTTTATTAAGCCCTTGGAATATCGGACCAATCGCCTTATAACCGCCTAATCTTTCCGTAATTTTATACCCAATATTGCCGGCATTTAAATCAGGAAAAATATAAATATTTGCTTTCCCGGCAACAGGAGAATTAGGACATTTCTTTTTGGCTACGTCCGCTAATAAAGCAGCGTCAAATTGCATTTCACCATCAATCAAATATTTTGGCCGCAGCTCTTTGCAAATTTTAGTTGCATTGGCTACTTTGTCAACTAATGCATCTTTTGCAGTTCCAAAAGTCGAGAAACTTAAAAATGCGATTCTGGGTTCCAGACCAAACGCGACCGCTGTATCTCCAGTGGCGGCGCCAATCTCTGCCAAAGTTTTTTCATCAGGATTAATATTCATGGCGCAGTCAGAATAGAGTTTTAAATCATCCCCTTTCACCATAAAAAAAACCGCCGAAGCCCGGGAAATCCCAGGAGAA
>JAKLHB010000633.1 GCA_022710345.1 Planctomycetota bacterium | reverse complement strand
GAGGATGTGCTGAAAAAAATGAGCGAGTAAAGCCTTTGTATAGCGAAGATGCCCCGCATCCAGAGAGTCTGCCAAGGCTTCAGCCTACTGGACAGGCAGAGTGTTACTTTTATGCCGTCCTGCAAGCGCCAAATTATCTGTTTGCAGAGTTTGTTTTCATTGTATGCCTGGCCACTTGTAATTTCCTTGTTCTTGGCCTTTCTTGCGGCCAGGTGGGTCTTTATATTTTTATTTTAACAGGTTCCGCTCCACCTGAGTCGCGCCCTGCGGGCGCTCGCGGGTGATCTTTTTGTTAGAAAAAGAAAAAAACTGTTGATACACATAGTGATACAGCAGTGAGTGCTCAAGGGCAAAACCTAATTAACTTCTATCGAGCATTAGCAATCCCCTATTGAAAGCATGTCCTCTAAACAACCACTACAAACAGGGAAGTTATTCTATTATCGTAAGAAGGAATCAATTACATTTTTCACTATTCATAGATGGTACGCTAGTAGATGAAATAACCAATGATCATGACATCAGATTTTGGTACTTATAGTGGGGCACTATCTAGCGAGCAAA
>JAKLHB010000632.1 GCA_022710345.1 Planctomycetota bacterium | reverse complement strand
CTTTGAGTTTTTCTTGAACTGTAATTGGTAGAGCACTAGTGTCGCCAATGGTTAGCAATCTAATATCGTTTTTAAGCAAGGTGTCAATCTCTGAATTAATGGTTTCAACTAAGAGTCCCATTAAAGCATCTACCTCTGACTTTGGTCTGCTCCAGTTTTCTGAGGAGAATGCGTAGAGTGTGAGATATTTAACTCCTATCTCACCAGCCGCCTCGGTTGCAGCCCTAACAGCTTTAACTCCATTTTGATGTCCAAAGATTCTTTGACTACCACGCTGTTTAGCCCAACGGCCATTGCCATCCATAATAATTGCAACATGTTGGGGAACTTTACTTTTGTCTATTTCGTCAATCAGGGTCATCTTAAAAGTATTACTTATATACCGGACAGATTTCTCTATTGTTATACAGTCGATAGGTGTAAACCAACCCTACAAAAGAAATCCAGTCGTTATTGTGTGTTATTGCACTATTATTCAAAGGCGTGTAATTATCAATATTGTCGTTCAACGTTTTCTGAAACCTCCATTCCAGAGCAATTGTGTGGCGTTGGATTGGCGTATATTT
>JAKLHB010000631.1 GCA_022710345.1 Planctomycetota bacterium | reverse complement strand
GTTGCAAAACTTGCTTTCTGTGTTACTACAGAAACCTCTGGTTATCAAATCATTGGCCTCAATCATAACTCCGATATAAGGGTTGCAAAACTTGCTTTCTGTGTTACTACAGAAACCTCTGGTTATCAAATCATTGGCCTCAATCATAACTCCGATATAAGGGTTGCAAAACTTGCTTTCTGTGTTACTACAGAAACCTCTGGTTATCAAATCATTGGCCTCAATCATAACTCCGATATTTCGATACATGTAGATTTCACCATTGTATCCACAGGCAAATTGGAAATATTGTTGCCTTTTTGGCCTGCTTTACTTGTTCAGGCGCGGCTTTCATGGATTCAGCGCCCAAGTCCTTTTATTCTGTATTTACCGCGCTTCTCAATCGGATTCAATACGATATCCGGGGTATTTATACCCTACAATATATCAACTTTTGTATTTAATTCAAGCGAGAAGCGCAGTATGAACGGCGATCATTGGCCGTTTGTTATCGTTTTGGATACGCATAAAAATTTTTTATGTTATGTGGCTGTAGGGGCGGCTGGCTGGTGCATCAAAGTGCCAAAGA
>JAKLHB010000630.1 GCA_022710345.1 Planctomycetota bacterium | reverse complement strand
CGGGTCATCAAATGGATTGCCGCCGCGCACGCCATCACGCAGGCGGTCGTTGAAGACACCGATGCCTGTGCCACCAATGTTGCGCTGCGTGGCATTGACCCCACGCGCGTTGCCGGCAACCTCGCCAAAGTCCCAACCTTCGCCGTAGATGTAAATGGCTTTGCCATCCACGCCATCTTTTTCGAGGGTGAGGGCATCGAGGGCTGCCCTGACGGCCACCATGTTGCTGAGCATGTGATGCCCCATCAGGTCAAAGCGGAAACCATCCACTTTGTATTCCTTTGCCCAGGTGACTACCGAATCGATCATCAGTTTTTCCATCATGCGGTTCTCGGTGGCGGTATTCTGGCAGCAGGTGCTGGTGGTTATGTTCCCTTCGATGTCGAGGCGGTAATAATAGCCGGGGACGATCTTATCGAGCACCGACTTGGCAGACTGTCCGCTCTGCGAGGTGTGGTTGTAGACCACATCCATGACCACGTTAAGGTTGGCATCGTTGAGAGCTTTGACCATCTCGCGGAATTCAAGGATGCGGGTGGTGCCATCGGGATTGGTGGAATAACTGCCTTCAGGTA
>JAKLHB010000063.1 GCA_022710345.1 Planctomycetota bacterium | reverse complement strand
TGCTGCAATATAGCGAGGATTAACCAGTTTGTCTTGGACAAATAAATCCCCCATTAACTTGATAGCTACTTGAAATTCATATTCTAGCTTGGCAAAACGTCGACATAGTGTATCATGCGATGGCACTCTTTTTAAGCCACACACACGGCATAGCAATGGATAATTGCGAAAAAATTCAGCCAGGCTACAAAACGAACGAATTTTTTTGATCACCATCACACAATAGATCAAAAACAATGTTTCTGTGCTGTATTTGATAGGATGGCCAGCTAATGTTTTTTTCGTTTGATCGTTGTTTAGCAGCCATTTTCCTATCCCAGATTTACGCAAAATTTTTTTTAAATTTCGTATTATTGTGATAAGATTGATATTCATAGAGCCTCCTTTTTTTATATTTTTTGCTAGCGAGGCTCTATTTTATTATTTTCTCAATCAAATTTCTATTTATAGGTTATCTATTTTGCTAACTTTGCAAACGACAGATAATCTAAATATTTTTATATCATGTAGTTAAAAATAGTGCGTTATTTTCAATCTTATACGAGAGTTCTACATAGCTTTCCAAATTCGTTAGAATCAGGAATTTTTCATGTATATCATTGAGGCAAGGAATCAAAAACAGCGGATATGGATCTCTGGCATATTTTTACAACAATCCAGCGCAGAAGCTTATTTTCAATCCATTTCTCTTCCCCAACGCAAGATACAAAAAATAATAGAGCTACCAATCTCAAGCTATCCTTTGTTTATCATTGAATGCAATGGATTTGAGTATGGCGATCTAAATTTGATTCGGTCCAGGCTTCATACGCTCGCACCTTATGGCGATCCAGGCTATATTCATCTCAACATCTATGCGGTTCTTCATGATTTTGCACCTCACATTCCTGGAAACGACCGAATGGGTGAGCTTCAACATTGGCATATCACCGACGCATACCTCATCGCCCCTACGTTAAGTGAGTTCGTACAAGAACTCGAAGAGTTTGTACAATCAAGATAAAACAAAGAGCCACAGCTCTTTGTCGTTGCCTATCCATCAAGATAAAACAAAGAGCTACACCATACATGCTTGCTATGGCGTAGCTCTTTGTTGTTGCCTATCTATCATCCATTTGCTTTTTTGCTTTCAGCTCGTTTTTTTAAGGCTTCGATGGATTCTTGCATCGCAGAGTCTCTCATGCGATTCATAAGGAAGCCTGGTACTCCAAATCCAAGCTCTAAGGCAAGGCTATAAGTCGCTATGATTTTATTGGGAGCTACTTCTTCAAAGGTATAGCTTCCTTCAATGTTTTTTAAATCCCCACCTACATAAGTCCAAGCTAGCTTTAGTTTTTGAGGATTGCTTTCTTCATAAGTATAGTG
Organism: Planctomycetota bacterium; assembly: GCA_022710345.1. Lineage (GTDB taxonomy): Bacteria > Planctomycetota > Uabimicrobiia > Uabimicrobiales > JABWCH01 > JAKLHB01. Next base: position 15,811 of record JAKLHB010000063.1, on the reverse strand, counting down.
CAGGGTATATCGCACTATTTTAATAAGATCAATTTCATATTCCACAACAGTGGGCCGGCCATTTTCACGATCTAAAATTGTGACTTGTTTAATGGTTTTTTGCCATTGAGGATAGGTTGTAAAATCGCAAATCGTATCATAGCATTGCCGCGCACTGGCAGCAATTTCAATTTTTTTCAATGCTTGTTCCATAAAAATTCCTTAGCATACGGCCTCGACCATTTTGATATTTGGTTGAAAGGAACGAAGGCCAAGATACAATGACCATAAAGCTGCGATGACTAAAATTCCCAGGATTAATACAATAGTGAAATATGGAATCGTATGAGATGCTCTGGTCCAAGTAGGAAAAATTGCCAGGATTGCAGAGCTCATTCCAATGCCACAAGCCAGTCCTAGAAGCAATACATGTTCAAAGAGAATCAGTCGTTCAATCAGCACAAGATCAAAGCCTAACATATACAATAAAGCCAATTCTGATTTTCGCTCTTCTAAAGTCCACAAAAGCACAATGCCTAATCCTAGGCTTCCTAAAATAATGCCAAGGCCGCCTAAGGCTAGGAAAATTGAGAGATAGGTATGCTCCACTTGCTTAAATGCCAACCAACGCTCGCGTGTCGTTTCTACCTCCATGCCCCAATCGTGCGATTCCAGCCAACCTTGCACTTCAGCTTGAATAGCCGGATCACATTCTATGAGCAATACTTGAGCACCGCTTTGCGATGGAAAATGCTGTTGGAAATGAGTGTTGGAAATGATCACGCTGCCTTGAAAAATGGAGTCTTGCAAGCATGCAATGAGCTTGAGTTCTATTGTTTGGCCGAATTCATTTTGATAAAATAAGCTATCGCCTAATTTTTTTCCCAATCCCCATAGCAAAACATTTTGGTCAATAAAGGCAGGGATTTGATTGGGCAATAAATCGCTTTCCAAGGCATTCCAGAAATGCTGAGGATCAACTTGTGGAAGATACTGCGCTAGGGAAAACGCTTGACGCTGATCCATTGCAAGGCACGGAATACCTAAAATTTTGGGCGCAGCAATACGCTGGAGATTGAGACAACTGGCATCATGGGCCCCATGCATCCGAATGGGAATGAAGTGCACAGCCTGCACTAAACTTTCTGGAAAATTCGAAGATTCTAAGACTTCAGGCTGATTTAAATCATGCACAATTGGAATACCGGTTTCTGCATACAAGCTAAATCCACCTGTTCCAGACGAACGATCTTGCCAATTGATTTCGCCTGGCTGATGTGCAGCCACCGCAATCACCATAAAAATTCCCACAGCCATGAGCAATACCACAGTCACGCTGCGTTTCGAATTGCGTGCCGCATTGGCAATGCTGAAAGAAAATAAAGAAAATCGTTCTACTAATGATTCTCCTCTATGCCGACGCAACCATGTATTGCAGCATACAATTCCGAGTATCAACATGAAGCCGCCCATACCAAAGAAAAATCCAGTGGGCGATACAGAAGGAAGTAACACACTGCAACTCAATAAACTGAAGATCGCTAACCCAAGGAAAGCAATGATCGTATATTGCATTCTTTGCTTTTTAGGGGTTATTCGAACATACCATGAACTTTTTTGTTGGATTTGCATAGGCAATATCTTGAGTTTGCGCAAAGGAATCCATACGCTCAACCAGCATAGTGCAAGGGCTATGGTTGAACCTATAAAAATGCTCGTTCCTGTGCCATGAAATTCGATGGGCAAAGCTCCAATGGCTGCTTTCCAAAATGTTTGGAGAAGCACAATCATGGTCCAGCCATAGAGCCATCCTAAGCCAATCCCTAAAACACAGGCTATAAGGCTCATTCCAGCAAGTTCTGCAAATATCAACCGTTGAATTTGCGCATGCCTAAAACCCAGGGACAAAAGCAAAGCAACTTCAGGCTCTCGATGCTCTAAATGCAAAGAGAGGAGAAGGTACACTGTGAGTAGCCCAGATACAATAAGAACAAAACTGAGGCATAGAAATAAAAATCCGAAATCTACTGTAGTAGCGACTTGTCTAGCTTCAGCAGTGTGTTTTGTCCATTGAAATCCAAGCAAATTTGGGTGAATTTTTTGTTGTAAAGCTGCTTTGATTTGCTCTGCCCTAGGCTTGGCCCCAGGATAGCGAATGCTTGTAAGATTGCCAAAACGGTTTCCCCATATTCGTTGGGCTGTTTGCAAAGAAATCCATGCCTTGGGGGTCCCTTTGTATTGCTGCCAATATTGCTCATCTTGAGGCCGAATTCGCTGAGTCTCAATCGGAATACCAGGATTCCATTCCTTGCAAGTTTGAGTGTTTGCTAGTCCTGGGAACTGTGGCATCCAAGAAGAATCAGCGGCAAATCCTTGTATGGGCAAAATTTTGCTCACACGCAATGATATTCCTTGTTCTTGTTGAACTCGAAATGATTCTGTAGTCCAATACCTGAGTTCCAAGGTATCATTTACTTGAAGGCCCAATTCATTCGCAAGCCAGGTATTTGCCCAAAGAGCATCATCAGCAATTGATTCATCGAAAAAATTTGCATTTACACTGGCGACAAAAGAATACGGCACAGATTTATCGTGGGCATTGAGAGCATTAACAAAATAAACCAAACTACCTTGGGCAGTTGCATCTATGGACAAAGCAATTTTGCTAAGCTCTGGGCTGATAAAAATGCGAGAAGAGCGCAATTCCAGATCATTGATTCCACACGCTGTCAGGGACAACCCCATATCATCCAAAGTCCAGTGAGATTGCACTGCTGCAGCCAATTCTTCTTGAAATGCAGATTCTACAATACGCTGAGTTTCGCCTATAAAAAGTAAATTGGCTTGATCCTGGCATTGAGCAACTTGCAACAGCCACTGACGATTTACAAAGATATTATACACAGGTTTAGGCTGAGCTTCTAATTGCAATTGCCCAAAAGATTTCTCTGGCAAAATACCCTGAATTGGCAGGCGTATTCCAATATTTTTCTGCCTTTGCGATAAAGGTGCTTCCCAAGGCATGAAAGAAGGTTGAGCAAAGCGAATTACGATTTCCTGCCCAAGTTCAGCATGCAGCCGTTGTGCTAAAGCAGTGTTCATCCAAGCAGCTTGATGAGGTACAACACCTGGAAGTAAAAATTTGTTTGACTTTGACATGGAGTTTTCTAGGCTTTCCTCATATCCTTTATGGCCTGACATAAGGGGTTGGAAATAGTCATCTATTCCCCAGATTTGCACTTGCACAATGGTTTTCTGATCATCCGAAATCGCTGTTCCCTGGATATGAAACACAGCAGCAACTGGATATTGCCCACGGAGTGATGCTGCAAGCTCGGGCCGAAACATACTGTGAAGGCTTTTCATCGCATATTGAATCTTCCCTAATCGAAGATTTTGCAATTGTGCAATGCTCCATTGCACAGAATCTCCAAGCATTAAAGCTCCCACCAAAATAGCCACGCACAAAGCTATTCCAAGCCCTATCCAAATATGTATTTTCAAATGATATCGTAGATTGCTGAGAGTCAATTGCCAAATGCTCATAAAATAAAGAACTCCTATGGCTGAAATGATGGTTCATTTCTATGTGTGGATCCATGTCCAGAATGAAGCTGCCCATGAGCCAAAGAACACAGTAGGAAACCATGCTGCAAAGATAGGATTGAGTATTTCCTTATATCCCAGGTTCATGCACGCAAGGTATAAACCATAAAATGCACCGCTAATAAGTGCACAAATCCCTGCTCCTAGAAAAAAATTGCGAGTTTCTTTTCTAAGCAGCCAAGGCAAGCCAAGCAATAACAATAAAGCATTGCTCAAAGGCAAGCTAAACCTTAAATGCAAAGTAAGGCTTGCCGCACTTAAATCAGGGTTTTTCTCTAGCACCTCCACAAGGCGAGCCAAAGATAGAAGATTCCAATTTTTTTTCACTGGCTGCGTGATGCTGGTATCACAAAAATCTGTCACCACCACATAGCCCTGCTCTGGAATCGCCATCGGTTGACCTTGGACTTCGCCATTTGCAGCATAATGCGTGATGGTCCCATTTTGGAGCAATACAGCATGTTGCCCTTGATGTTTTGTCCAATATCCTATTTCTGCTTGAATCACAGTTTTGGGCTGAATTCTTTCCCCTGCTTGAGGCACGAGCACTCTGACTTTTTGCAACTCTCGTGTAGTAACAAGATATCTATTCACCATAAAAATACGATGATCTGTATCACAGTATTGGATCGTTGCTACTTCTGAATAGCGTGTGTATCGCATATGCTGTAATTTTTCTAGCTCATCTTCTAAATTCGCAATGCATTGCTCATGAAGTACGACCATTCCAAGGCCTACACAAACTGCAAATTCAAGGAATGGTATCATAAGACGATACATAGAAATCCCGCTAGCTTTTAGCGGTATCAATTCATTCGCTTTGCTCATCCGTGTCAGCGTGAACATGCCGGCTAGCAAGGTAGCAATGGGCGTAAGGTCATAAATAATTAAAGGGGCATTGTAAGCATAATATTTCAAAATCAACCATCCTAAATGCAGCTCTTTTGCTCCTGGTTGGTCTTTGGTCATCATGGTACGATATTCATCAAATTTTTCAAAATTTGTAAAAAGATCTAGGACAATATAAAAACTGATCACCAGGGTAATACAAAGTAGATAAGAGACCGCTAATGCTTTCAGAATATAAGAATCCAAAAGTTTCATAAAATGCCTGAATATTTTTAACCACGGCATAGCATCGTGGTGATGGTAGCCTATCATGATAAAAGTTAACGACGATATACATACAACAATAAAACAATACCTAAGCCACCGGTTAAAATCGTTCCAATCCATCCTCCTAACCAAGGTGCAATGAGCAATTGATCAGCTAAATGCTGCCCTAACATCTGGCTAGGGTAATAAACCAAAATCACAGGAATCGAGCTAATGGCAAATGCTACCAACCGATTGCTATGTTGCACAAGCATTCCCAGGGACGCGCCTAGAAATACCACAAGCCAGGGTGCAAAAGAAATAGCAGTTCTTGTATGCCAGACCAGACGATGCCCGCAATAATCATCATACGCTGTATAGCGATCTTTTTTTAATTTTGTAAGGTCTGCATCTGGAGGAGGATTTTGCAGCTTTTGATCTAGCTCATTCAATTGCAATCGCCAATATTCCATATCCTGCATCAGTTGCGAATAACGTTTGAATTTAGTCCGCCAATACTTGATTTCATCTTGTGCAGTTTTCTCTAATGGAATTGGAACACTACATTCTTGAAAATAAAAACGTTCTTCCACAGGTTTTTTGAGGTCTGGATTCATCACAATATGAGAAATGCTTCCGTCTTTTAATTGAAAAGTAAGCAATTTTTTATGTTTATCATATATCAAAATCCCTGTTTCGGCTAAAATTTCATCCACAGTTTGATTTTGCTGAATATGTTGGATCACCAGTTTTTTAAACTCACCATCTTTCACTTCTCGATAAGAGATGCGGACATTGGGAATATAGTCAATCACAGTTTCACGAGAAGAAAAGTTCGCACGCAGGATCACTTCCAATGCTTTATATCGAATTTCCAATTGCTTGACATACGAATATGGAACAAGCTCATGGTTGATATACAGCGAAATCAAAGAAAGCAGAATGCCTAAGATAAAGGCTGGACGAAATATATTTCGCGCATGAATCCCAGCCGCTCGCAAAATTAAGATTTCCCGATCAAAGGCCATGCGGCCATAGAACAATGTGGTAGCGGCTAACATAGCAAGTGGGATTGTAAAAGCAACGACTTTAATAAGCAAATAAGGTGTTAATACCAAAAAATCTAAAAATGAAATATATTCGCTGTATTTTTGCACCAATTGCATGGTTGCAATTAAAAAAAAGAGCAAAGTTAAAATCGAAAGAATCAAAACTAAAGATAAAATAAGTTCTTTGAATATATAGCGTTGTAAGATTCCCATGTATAAATTCTCAAAAATGCAATGGTGTGAACCACACTTGATTGCGCAACTCAGTGTACAACTCAAGACTAAACCGAAGCCCTCCTGTCGTTGCATTCGCAGTGCCTGCTGCAATGCCAGAAATCAAAGCCTGCCGCATATCATGCGGATTTTCCACCAATTCACAGGCCATTGCAGCCGCCATTGCATCGCCTGATCCTATTGTGTTAACAGCTCGTACTTCAGGAGCATGGATCCAAGCACATTCTTGAGGTGAAAACCATACTGCGCCAGCACCCCCTAATGTGATGACCACGTGTTTGGTGCCGTGAATGAACATGGTTTTAGCAAATGGCCAAAGTTCGGCAAAATCTTCTGGCCAACATTGGAGTCTTAGATGTAAGGAGGAGCAAAATACATCATGAAATTCCTGAAGATTGACTTTGACGATTTCTGGAACAGCTTCCATAGCTTCTTTTAAAGCAGCCTGGCTTGCATCCAGCAAGCAGGGTACTTGACGGCAATGAGCGATTTGAATTAAATCCCGATAAATACCAGGGAAAAGTGCACTTGGAATACTTCCAGAAAATAAAACCAAAGAAACCCGTGACACCAAAGCAGCAAACTTATTCAAAAACAATTGCAATTCAAATTCAGCAATCACAGGACCTTGTTCATTGACCACAGTCTGGGTATTTTGTTCTGGATCAATCAGAATTAAACATGTGCGCGTTTCTTGCTCAATTGGGCTAAAGTCATGCAAAATGCCTGCTTTTTTTAAATCTGCCTGAACGAGTTGACCATGAAATCCGCCTAAAAAGCCTGTGACTAAAGGCGCTTGACCTAAAATACGGCTGGCCCTAGCCACATTGATTCCTTTACCCCCTGCTTGAGCCAAAACTTGAGCAGTGCGATGAATTTGATTCAACTGAAACCCAGGGATTTGATAGATCCGGTCTATGGCAGGATTGAGGTTGACAATGAGAAACATAGGCAAATGGCCGCAGTGATTCTCCACGAGGCCACCTTTATTCTTTATGCAAGATATTGATGGAAAACAAAGCGACATACAATCCAAGTGTGATTTAAAAATCTCCAACTTGGCTTAAAATAACATGTTGCTCTATTATATCCAATAACATAATTTTTGCAAGTTTTTTGTGCATTGGCATAATAAATTTTCTGGATGATACCCAGAAGAAGATTTGCCAATTTCCAATATGAAGCCAACGCTTACGCAGCCTGGTAAATATATCATTAATATTCCGATTTTTAGGAGATTCCAATGAAAGCTGAAAAAATCACTGAAATTTTAAAGCAGCATATTGAAGAATATGCAGCTATCCATTATCACTACGATGACAGTACTGGTTTTTTTTGGAGGCCTTATAGAGGCTGTAGATGAAAAAGCCCGGGTAGTGCAATTAAAAATGAAAGAGAGACTGCGTTTTGAGATACATGCTTGGCTTGTTACTGGCTGCTTCGATTTTTTAAGTGGAAACTGTCGGCAAGCGTTGCAGGTCGTGCAGCTAAAAAACGATGAGGATGTGTGTTAGATATAGCTGCTTGGCGGTGAATTGCGGTTTTCTAATTTCTAGAAAAAAATAAAATTTCTACATCTGCGATTATTCCTAAGATATGAATTTTCTAACACTTTTTATCTCTTTAGTTATGGCATGCAAAATAATTTTTAATTTTTTTTAATTTTTTTGTTGCAATTGAAAGAGAATTTCTTTACACTACGATAGTCGCTATTCGACTATTTGTTTAGATTGATTTTAAGATAAATCGATTTAACCACAGGGCTTTACTGCTGATGCCAATTTTATTGAGCATTTCAGGAGGATTATTTATGCGTTGCATTATCACCATTTCAATCGTCTTTTTTTTTCTCATTGTACTTATCGCTCAGGAAACAGAAAAAGCTGACCCCCTTTTAGTAAGGGTGAAAAAGCTTGAGCAAGAGATTGCAGCCTTGAAACAAGAGATTGCCAATCTAAAAAAATACGAAGGTTTTTCCTATTTCACAACAGAGTATCTAAAACAAGAAGAGTGGCAGTATGTTATTGTCAGTCAATCACAATTCAATACTTTCGGTCCAAAAACGTATGACCCATTTACTTCAGAATTTACTGCACCCAAAGATGGGTTCTATAAATTTAGTGCACATGGATTTATTAGAAGCTCTACAACTGCTGTCGACCAACGAATAGGCATTGGGTTTTGTAGGAACGAAAAATTGGAAGGGTTCTCTGGGGGGCAACTTTCTAAGGAAGACAGCCCTGCGCCTTATGTTGAGCATACTATGTATCTCCAATGTGGAGATAAAGTTAGGATAAAAAGCTATACAGTAATCCCTGTTGTATTTGGGGCTCCTGGTCCCGGTCATTATTTTTTCTTTCAAGGCGAATACTTAGGAAATCGCTAAAAAACAGTGCTTGCACGGCTGGTGCCAACTTTACTAGGGATTTCAGCCGTGTATGTTATATCATAACCTTTATTCGTCCAAAGATAGTATCAGGCAAAATGTGTTTGGTGTATCTAAAAGGGAGATATTTGATGAAAACGCTAGTTTTGATGTTTTTGTGTTTATTTTTTGTATTTGCTGATGGACAAACTCTACCTGAAAATTGGGAAAATGCTACACCATTGGCCAAAGAAGAACAAGACCAGAGCTTAGATAGCCAATATAATCCAGAGGTTAAAAGCGATTTTAAAGCCCTGATGAGCGCTCTGGAGTTCAGAATTCGAGAGCTTTATAAGCCTAGGGGCCTTCATGTACCGTAATGCCATGATTTTGACTCTCCGACATGTCAATTACGCACAGCATGGCACAACGTGAAGCGACTTCATTATTGCTTGGGGGTTAATGAACTGGAGTCATCATATCGAATTCCCAATATAGCGAATGAGCAGTTAGAGCTTGATTTGCGCAAAGGTTCTCAGCAAATTGCCAAGCGCATCAAACAATTAGAAGCTGTGCTCGGGCTATAATTCGGATAACACCATTTGCTGATTTCCAGCAAATGGTCTTTCTAAGGAGGTCATTTATGAGATTAAAAATAGCTCGAATTTGTTATTTCTTGTTGCTATTGCTTGGTACATTGCAAGCCAGTGAAATTGCCATAGCACGTGCTGTCTATCCTGAAATCTTGCAAGAAGTTTGCAACGATATTGTCCAAAAAGATTTAGATGTTCCTGCAATTTTAGAACATTCGCTCGTCATGCAAATCCGGGTACTCCTTGGACAACTGGAAGATGATGTACGGCTTAGCCTGAAAAAAGAGCTAATGAACCGTCCTGGAATAATTTTTGATGATCGAATGATTTGCAGCATCATTTTTAACAGCCCAATTAAGCAACAAGCACTTCAACTTGACTTGATCACAGATTTGAAGATGAAAAGTCGTCTTTTGGCCATTGGGTTTGCCAATGCTTTGGAAATTTATTTAAATGGTGAGAAGTCGCAGTTGCTGCATATTGAAAGGTTGCATTGGGCAATTCTCCAAAATCAGGAAACAAGTATTCAGATTGTAGCAGCTCTCTACCAACATTTAAAGGTTTCTAACTCCACTGCCAAAACATGGCTGCGGAAATTCCTGCCTTGGATCTGCCAAGATATGCAAGATCATGAAGAGTTTAACCTACTTTTTCAAGATGCAATTGCATTATTGCTAGATGATTTTGTGTATTATGGTTCTTCTCAACTTGCTAAGATAAACCAAAGTTGGTTTCCCAAAAAAATATCCACAGATGCTAAAGAATTCGATGCGTATGGTGTAGTTTTCCATACTTCTTTTTTAAAGGTTGTAAATGCTCAGGATGAACCAACGCGTTGGAAAATTTGGATGATTTTATTAAAAGAATTAGTACATTCTGGCTTTGATTTACGCATTCTCAATGCAGATGATCAAAGTCCTCTATTGGCAAAAAAATTAGGAAACCCGGCTGTTTTCGTAGTAAATATTGTAAAACATGTTTGGCGCGACTGCGTCTCCCATCCACGAGGGAACAAGCGTTGTGCTGCTTGTATGGCCAATGAGCTTGTTTTGCACTGCCTGAGTTTTTTGCCTATGCCTTCTGCTCATTTGCAAAATACGTTTATGTGGAATGAATTTCGTGAAAACGAGATACTCCGTTTGCATAATATTTTGCAAGCGCTGATCACCAACATGCCCATTGAAGACAATGTTGCTTTTTCAAGCTATGCCTATTGGATAGAGCAAATACTGCCTCTTTGGTCTGAGCATTGTGTATTATTCATGGAAAAAATTGACTTTTACGAGCTTTCTCAAGCAATGGCACAGTTGTACACAAGATTGCTCGAACTCAATGATCTACCTAAGATCCAGCTATGTCTAAAATGGATAGGCATGCTAGGTGTATTGGATGCCATGCCCCAAAAGACCATTTTATGGGATGCTTTGCATACAAGTTGGGCTAAAGCCAATGTAGAGATCAAAAAGCAGATTGCAATCGCTACCTGCAATATGATGGGACAACAAGGCCAACATTTCGGAATAACTCCGGCTTTGTACCTTAAAATCTCTGAAACTATTAAGTTTCTTGATTCATCGGGATTAACGACAGACGAAGTCAAATATCACGAAAATGTTCTATGGTATCGTATTGCTTTTGGCACTTTTCCAAATATTGAGCAAGTTCAATCCTCGCTCAGCTATGTTTCTTCAAAGTTCCCAGAAGCCGAAATCTTAAAACAACGGCTAGCTCTTATTTTGAATCAACCGATAGTACGAGTTAGATTTGCAGATACACCAAAATTTCACAAACAGTTTACGTATGATTGTTTAAAGAACATAGCCGAAGCCGAAATTGAGTATAATGCGTTAGCAATGTCTCATCTTATCGCTATTCCAAATAGTGAAAATAAAATATTAGACCGCTATACTAAGTTAAGAGAGCAGTTACAAGCTTTGATTAAGCAAAATGTAATGCACTTTCAAGCAAGTGCTGGAACTCTAGCAGATACTTATTTAGAAAGCGGTGAACCAGAAGAAATCATGCAATGGCTGACTAGCCAGTTGGGGCAATGGATTTTGCATGAAGAAAAGGTCGTACTTCAAGCCACAGTAGAAGCTGTTACCTTATGGCAGCGCGTGAAAATAGGCTGGGAGTTCGCATGCAGCAATAAAACATTGGCAGGATTTAGTCCAAAAGATTTTGTTCCTGTCCGTAGCTTTGAAGCTTATGATAGTTTGCTAAGCAAAGAATTGAGATTGCTAAAGACTCTCAAAGAAATCCGTGACAAGGCGTTAAAAGAAGGATATAAAAGCATTGTGACATTGCATCGAGAGTGCACCAGGCAAGTACAGGACACGCAAGCATTGACCGAAAGCTTACAGCAGGCTGAGCTTGACTTTGCTAAATTGGAAATTGAAGCTCGAATCCTTGGGTATGAACAGGAAATTGCAGGATTTCGGCATGAAATTGCCAAAGACCTTCAAGACATAGCAGAGAACGAGAAAAAAATTTCTCAACTTACCTTAGAGACGACGGAAATTCGATCCAAAAAAGCCAAGCTAGAAGAAGACTTAGCAAAAAGCAATCAAAGAATTCAAGCCATTCTAAGCAATATACATAGCATTGAAGAGCAAATATTAGCAGACAAAATCGAAATCAACCAAGGCCAACAAGAATTGGCAAAACAAGAGCAAGAATTAGCTGAAAAAGCGCTGGAACTCTCAGAAGCAAATAAAAAATTGGTAATTGAACGATGGCAACAAGCCATTCAAAAAGCAAAGCTAGAAGGTAAGCGTGTAGAGCAAGCAAAAGAGCTGGCTTCCCAATTGGTACAATTTAAACAAGAGCAAATATGCCTGATGAACAAAAGATGGTCATTGGCATTGCAAGAAAAACAAAAAACAGTAGCCAGCCTAAAAGAAGAAATCGCGGTCAAGAAAAAAGCAATTGATGCATGTTTAAATCTCGGAGAGAGCGTAGTTGTAAAAGTTCAGGGAAATATTCAAGAAATAGAAAGTCAAATTGCTACAGCAGAAGAAAACGCCAGGAAAGCTGCAAAAAGAAGTTTCTGGAAAAGCGTAATCTCTATTGGCTGTCGGCTCATTGGAGCCGCGGCTGGCGCATTACTTGGTAATCCTATGCTAGGTATGCAACTTGGCGGCATGATTGGTGATGTTGTCAATGCAGGTCTGATTGATAAAGATTGGAACAAAGCTTTGATGTGCGCTGCAGGCAATGCTACACAATTGGCCCTTCCTAAAATTCAATCAGAGATTACAGCCGGAATTGCTGACATTGATAATAAGATGCTCAAAGAGAGCCTTGAAAAATTAAAGATTAATGATATGATAAGTGGCTTACCAAAAGCTATTTCATCAGGAGAAATGAACAAATGGGCCCAGGATTCTTTTAAACAAGTTTGCACAAAATTACCCCAAATTGCCAAGGAAAAAGTAGAAGCTTTTGCCAAAGACACCGCAGCCGATTGGAAGAAGAAAGCTGAAAATTTAGTAGCCAAAATTGGGGAATTCGGAAAAGACAAAATTCAAGAATGGAAGACGGAATATCCAGAATTTGCCAAAGTCATCGCGCTATCTAAAGACGAAAGAGTCAAATTACTCACTGCCCAGTTAGTGCAAAAAGCCCAAGAAGCTTTCCCATCCATCCCTCCTGAAAAACAAAGTGTATTGGTCAGCAATGCAATGAGAGCCTTCAGCGATAGAATTAAAGACAAAATGGAAAAACTAAGCCAAGCCAGAAATGAAGGGGATGATGTGTTAGCACAACTTCGAGCATCAAAGAAAAGAATGGAAGAATTGCAGACATGGGTAAAAGATGAAGGCAGACAAGAAGCAGAAGAACTTAAAACAGAGCTGTTCAACAAAGAAAAAGAACTAGAGAAAGCTGAATTGGACAAAGCAATCACTGAGTTAGATAGTAAACTAGCAAACGCCACTACGCAGGAAGCCCGTGTAGAAGCACAAAGTAAGTATGAACAGGCGTTGCTGGCGGTAGAAGAATCGAAATTCGCAGAAAAGCTTGCTGAGATAGATCAGCAAACTGCAAATATTGGAGCGCAAAAAGAATATTTGGCAGCTTGTAAAGTATACAAGGCAGCCAATCAAAAACTTGCGGAAACAAAATTATTAGGCGTAATCCTTCTTTTGCAAAAACAGATCAATGCATGCAAAAAAGACGAACTACAAGAATATCAAAAACAAGCCGAAACACGCAAAGAGATTGCTGCACTTGCTATGGAAGAAGCCAATAGGTATATAGAAAGTGCTTCTATTCAACTTGGGATTAGCGATCTAAAATTAAAAATCGCCGACAATAAAGTCAAAATTTCTGAAGTAGAGATCAAGATCGCAAAGCTTCGTCAAGAAGCTCATGATATTCAGATAAAAAAATGTGTCTTGAAAATTCAATCTTTGCAAACACGGCTTCAACAAGCAAAGCTTTCTGAACATATTGTGCCATTCACAGAATATGGTGTGATCAATTCATTTTATGCATTGCAAGAAATCAATGGATTATGGCAGAAGACACTCTATCGTACGGTGGAATATATCCAAGCAATGCGGGCTATCGTAGAGCAAGTATATGGAAAAACAGTATCTTTAACAAAGTTACAACAGTTAGTACAATCACAAAATCCTATCCAAATGTTGGAAGAAACGGCCCACGAACTTCGGCAGCAAGCTAAAGAGCTGAACGTGCATTCTATAGATATTACAATGCCTGTGGCCATATTGCCTTGTGTGTTAGATGCCCAAAAAGTAAATATGGCTCTTTTGCCGCAAGATTTTCCTAAAGATAGACGAGAAAATGTTACCTTAGTGACAGCCGAAGTCTATTTTGTAGGTAATTTTGACTCTCGAATCTCCATTCCATTGCAGATCAAACTTTATAAAATCAATGGATTAGAAATACTCATACAAAAAGCATGGGATGGCTATGCAGTCAACACGCTTCCTCCAGCCAAGTCGATCAGTGAAGCTACCCAAAAACATTTTTCTCAAGGGTTCTTATACCTTAGCCCATTTTGCAATTGGCAATTTGAAATAACCTGGCCAAATCCAGAAACCCCACCAATAGACACTAGCAAAATAAAGGAGATGAAACTCCGTTTGTATTACCATTTAGCAGAATGAGTCAGTCAACTAGTCGAGGATATATCCTCGACTGGATGCCTGAGTTTGACAGTGATTGTTCATGACTGATGTAGAATCTAGTTAGTTTCAGCATGTCCCGGATTTGATCTAGGGTGGTTGAAAAAATTAGAAGAAGAAAATCTGGAGCTTAGGAATCAAATTTTAGAGATTCAAAAACAGATTTTAGTAGTCTTGCACCAAAACCAAGTGCTGTATCAACAAAATTTGCTGATGACACACAAGCTAGATAAACAAATAGAAGAGCAAAGTGCATAGTGCCTCGTCACCATACGCTTTGCTGGCTTGATAATACCGCGCTTCTCAAACTGATTCAATACAATATCCAGGGCATCCTACAGTATATCAATTTTTATATTGAATGCAATCGGGAAGCGCAGTAAATGGCCTGCTTTCGCAAATTTCAGAAAGGGAATCCCATGAATTATATCTCAATCATTTTGCTTTCCATTGTTTTGATCGCATCTCTCCCAGCCCAAGAAAATCAGCCTGTCTTAGACAGACTACAGAAGCTTGAGAGAGAAAACGCTGAATTAAAAAAACAAATCTTAGACCTGCAAAAACAAATCATGGAGCAGAATCAAGCTTTGCTTAAAAAACTAGATGAAATATCGCAAAATCAAGAGATAATGTTGAACATCCTTGCAGCGCTTGCTATAGAAGCGCGCAAAAAATTCAAGTGTCCCATAGTTACCGGCCAGTTAGACGACCATTTTTATCTGGTGATTAGCAAAGAAATGACATGGCAAGATGCAAAGAAACTATGTGAGTACCTTGGAGGGCATCTTGTCACAATCTGTAGCGAACAAGAAAATCGGTATGTCTCAGGTTTACTCTATAGCCTATCATTGACTCAAGGTTGGATTGGCTATTCAGACGAGGAGACTGAAGGAAATTGGAAGTGGGTGACTGGGGAACCTAGCCAATATACTAAATGGAATTCTGGCGAGCCTAATGACATGGGAAATGAAGATTACACTATTTTTCGAGCAGACGAGAGTTGGAATGATGTTAACTCAACATGCTTAGCAGCTCCCATCTGTGAATTTGAACCTTCTAAGTAATTGAATGGATGATAACTAGCCAAAATCAAGTATGCCATGTCCATTTTTTACAAAAAAATTTTTTCTAAGAAACTGAAAAATAGGCATTGGTTTTTGTATAAACGATGAGATCCAAGCATTCTCTGGAGGGCAGCTTTCTCAGGAAGACAGCCCTGTGCCTTATGCTAAGCGCACTATGTATCTCCAACGTGGAGAAAAGTCCGCCTTTCTAGTTATACAGTAATCGCTGCTGCATTCGGTGCTCCAAGGCGAATACTTGGGAAATTGTTAATGTATTCCATAACTATTTTCCATTGTTGACATTAATTGCAAAAGTCCGAAAAATGGCCTTAAAACCGGATTTTTTTCTGCATTCTGAATAGCACAAGTCAAGAAAAATGGCAATGAATAAAGCAATATTGTCTATGTTTGCAGACTGTACTATTATCTAAGATGTACTCTAATTTTTAATAACAAAATAACGTACGATTCCAAACAAAAAAACATAGCTAACTGCTAAGTTGAATTAATCGATAGAGACGGGGAACCCTGAAATGCGCTGGGTACATCGCCGGCATCATAATTTACAGCGATATGCTGCCCAATTGGAAGTAGTATATCTTGCCTCGTCCATAGTCAATTATCAACTAGGGGCAAGTTTGTTCTAGGCTTTGCATCAATTGTAAAAGATCCC
>JAKLHB010000629.1 GCA_022710345.1 Planctomycetota bacterium | reverse complement strand
TGGCCTCTATGTCCGATCGAAGCCTAGATTTATTCGGCCCACATCACTATCCACAGCTTTCTTCTTTATATGCAAGCAAGATGGGGCTAAATTATTTAAACACTACAATTCGTCCACGTTATTTCTCAGATTTCGGAGGCTATTGGTATCATCTTCCTTATAATCCAGTTTGGGGGCCAGACCGATTCATGTTCTTTGATAGCTTCCCAATCGGTGGATTAGGGAGAAGATATTACCATGATGATGATATGATGCTCATGGATGGACCTAGCGCAGGAATGGCCCGCGATGGTGAAGTGCGGCAAGAAGTGAAAGCTAAACGTTTATCAGCCAAAGCCGATGGCGAACCTAGTCCAGCACCTCCTGCTGAAGCTAATGTTGCCACACTAGGAGAGGAACAAAGCAAGGCTCCTGCAGAACCTCAGTCTCAACCTACAGAAACGCGCACCAATTTTGAAGAAACAGCATTCTTTAAGCCACATTTGTTGACAGACGCAGAAGGAAATGCCCAAATCGAATTCCAAATGCCGGATAGCGTTACTTCTTGGAACCTGTATGTGCATGCCATGACCAAAG
>JAKLHB010000628.1 GCA_022710345.1 Planctomycetota bacterium | reverse complement strand
GAAAATATTACATTTCAGAGGTAGATATTATATCTAATCCTTTATTTTATTGCATCAAGTTTGCAAACACGACCTAGATTCCATTTCATTGGAATCTCCTTGTACCCACCAAACATCCACTAAAACAAGGACCGAGACACATTACTAGCAGATGACCACCATCCATAGGTGGATGTACCCACCAAACATCCACTAAAACAAGGACCGAGACAGAGATGCTGTGGTAACCATTTTCCCGGTAGCACAACGTCGTGTACCCACCAAACATCCACTAAAACAAGGACCGAGACTTTAAAAGCCTTATTTTGAAAGCTCTTTCCACACTAGAGTACCCACCAAACATCCACTAAAACAAGGACCGAGACACGAGAGTTTCCCTTGTTGAAACCGGGACAGCAGCGTCCGTACCCACCAAACATCCACTAAAACAAGGACCGAGACACGAGCCGCTTCTCCTCTAATTGGTTCACGCCGTAAATAGTACCCACCAAACATCCACTAAAACAAGGACCGAGACAAACATCTTCTTTTTCTACTTTTTGCATACCGTATGGTACCCACCAAACATCCACTAAAACAAGGACCGAGACACC
>JAKLHB010000627.1 GCA_022710345.1 Planctomycetota bacterium | reverse complement strand
GAGTGCCACTTCAGGTCTCGGTCCTTGTTTTAGTGGATGTTTGGTGGGTACGCAAGCGCCCCCATACTCGAAAAATGAATCGCCTGTTGTCTCGGTCCTTGTTTTAGTGGATGTTTGGTGGGTACTGTGGGTGGGTGTCAGCGTAGAAAATGCAGCGAATGTGTCTCGGTCCTTGTTTTAGTGGATGTTTGGTGGGTACTGTGGAACCGCCACAAGGAGATAGTATGGAATTTGAAGTCTCGGTCCTTGTTTTAGTGGATGTTTGGTGGGTACTTAAAATGAACCCAGGCGAAAGCCTGGTTATAAGACGTCTCGGTCCTTGTTTTAGTGGATGTTTGGTGGGTACTTTACAGGAGCTATCCTGTATTTAGGAGGGGACTTTTTGGTCTCGGTCCTTGTTTTAGTGGATGTTTGGTGGGTACCCTGATAGTGTGTGCTGTCAGGGGGATGGGGGAGAAAAAAGTCTCGGTCCTTGTTTTAGTGGATGTTTGGTGGGTACTTACAAAATGGAAACAGTAAGCAAGCATGATTGATAAAACCTGTCTCGGTCCTTGTTTTAGTGGATGTTTGGTGGGTACCTTTGGGTATGAAAC
>JAKLHB010000626.1 GCA_022710345.1 Planctomycetota bacterium | reverse complement strand
AATGCTACAGTGGTTCCGACGTTTTGGCAAGCGGGAAAAACCTAAAACCCTGTAAGGGATTGAAACCCTCCTACCACTTTGGGTGGTTTTTTAGCTCGTCTTGCGGGAAAAACCTAAAACCCTGTAAGGGATTGAAAGAAAAAGAAAGAAGAAGGCCCAGCGTCTCCAGAGGGCGGGAAAAACCTAAAACCCTGTAAGGGATTGAAACTGAGTTACCGGCAAGCTATCAAGGTTGCTTTTTGAGAGCGAGAAAAACCTAAATCCCATAGAGCTCTCTCGGTTTATAAAACCGAAAGCTTGATTTTACGTCCCTTCCAGAAGAAATGAGTTGAGGATCTATCCAGAGATGAAAATTTGGGGTGATTTTCGACCAAAAGAGCTTTTCCCACGCCGCAAATGCCGTAAAAATGGCCCAAATCAAGAACACAAAAAAAGTATGGACAGAGTATCTCCGGAGCCGCTTGAAAAAAGCGGTTTACAAAGGGGTGAATGAATTAATTTTTGAACTCTGTTACTCTGTTATGTGAAAAGAGCAAAGATGCTATTTTGCATAGGATCAAAAGTTGCCAACTGCTGGGAAGCCCAGATTTTGCTATGTTCC
>JAKLHB010000625.1 GCA_022710345.1 Planctomycetota bacterium | reverse complement strand
CATACAGGTCAGGCGTTTTTGTTATTCCCGCAAGGGTGGCATAACCGCCATAACTGCCTCCGTATATCGCAATCCTGTCTTTATCTGCTATGCCTTTATCTATAAGCCAGTTAACTCCATCCGTAATGTCATCCTGCATCGTCAAACCCCATTGCTTGAATGATGCCTCCCAGAACTTTCTTCCATAACCGGTAGATCCGCGGAAATTCATCTGAAAGACAGCATAACCTCTGTTTGCAAGGAACTGAACTTCGGGATTAAATCCCCACTGATCTCGATACCAGGGGCCGCCGTGAGGATTAACCACGACTGCCAGGTTCTTTGCATTTTCCATCGTATATCCCTTAGGCAGTGTCAGATATCCATGGATTATAAGCCCGTCACGGCTGGTATATTCAACCGGATTCATTGTAGCCATCTCTTCCGGGTCAAGCCATGGAGTTGTATCCGCAACCTTCTCGAGAGTCCCTGTGTTTTTGTCATACAGGAAATATGTTCCGCGTGATTTGTCGTTGTGCGCTATTACCAGGAATTTATCCTCGGCCTTGTTATTTGATACCAGCCCATACTCGAGATCTCCCAGTTTCGCCTTCAGATCATTCATCA
>JAKLHB010000624.1 GCA_022710345.1 Planctomycetota bacterium | reverse complement strand
GCCAGTTATTGCAGTTGTTGCAACTCGTACTGGTTGTGGTAAATCACAAACCTCACGTAAGGTTGTTGAGTACTTAATGGAACAAGGTCTAAAAGTTGTTGCAGTTCGTCACCCAATGCCTTATGGTGATTTAGTTGCTCAGAAAGTTCAACGCTTTGCAACAGTTGCAGATTTGAAGAAACACAAATGTACTGTTGAGGAGATGGAAGAATACGAACCACACGTTGTACGTGGAAACGTTATCTATGCTGGTGTTGACTATGAAGCAATCCTTCGTGCAGCAGAGAAAGATCCTAGTGGTTGTGATGTTATCCTATGGGATGGTGGAAACAACGACTTTGCATTTTACAAACCAGATCTAACTATCACTGTTGCTGACCCACACAGACCAGGCGCAGAAGTTAGCTATTATCCAGGTGAAGTTAACATTCGTTTAGCTGATGTTGTTGTTATCAACAAAATGGATTCAGCTTCTCCAGAAGGAATCCAGATTGTTCGCGAGAACATTCGCAAAACCAACCCCAAAGCTATCGTTGTTGACGGTGCTTCTCCAATTAAGGTTGACGACCCAAAACTTATCGCTGGCAAGCGTTGCTTGATAGTTGAAGATG
>JAKLHB010000623.1 GCA_022710345.1 Planctomycetota bacterium | reverse complement strand
AATTACGGCATACGTAAAGCCAGTTGAAAATTTCCTTAAGAGGTTGTATTTCCGCAGCAGAAAAGACCCAAAAGCAATTTTCACTGGTTTATACAGAGTAAAAAGCATCAAGCCTAAATTGATTCGATTTCATAATCGGAAGCACGGAAGGAATAAAGAAAAAGTGGCCTGGATAGTGCACAATCCAACCTTGAATCATGTTCTGCAAACGCACATCAACATGGTGAAAAAAATCAGGAAAATATTGCCCATTCAAGAAGTGCGAGTAGAGTATGCAAAATTTGACATCCAGAAGCTCAAAAATCCAGCGATTCAAGGCAGTGAATACCAGGCTGGGAGGATGAAAGGCTATCAGAATGCGCCGGTCCCAAATTTTTCCGGCCGCTGATTTTACTAAATCAGCGGTTAAGGAAAAATTTGGGCCATCCAGACTGTTAATAGGGCACTTTGTAGGGATGCGCACACCTGCCAATGCTGTGGTAAAAAAAATGTGCCCTTACACGTGCATCATGTCATTTGGCGAAGCAAAAATGGGCTAGATGTGCCAGAAAATTTGATCACAGTGTGCGAGGCTTGCCATGCTAAGATCCATAAAAATGCTAAGGCAGATCAGCATA
>JAKLHB010000622.1 GCA_022710345.1 Planctomycetota bacterium | reverse complement strand
GCGAAACCACTGTTGCTACGTCCAGAAAAACAGTGGATAAATCCAGGGGGAGCAAAGCAAAAAGCAAATCCACGGATACCCAAGTTCTTAGCGCACAGACCAAAGCACCAAATACGCAAGCACCTGTCATTCAAGTGCCTAGCACTAAAGCATCGGATGCCCAAGTGCCTGTCCTCCAAGTGCCTAGCACCCCAGTGCCTGCCACCCAAGTCAGAGCATCTGATCTGCAAATGAACATTCCTGAGGAAGAACTCACTCCATTTGATCGGCCTGTGGATGAATCCGAGTATGTGATGTATTATGCAGACGCAGACATTACTCCTGGGGAACCACAAAAATCGCCCTTTATTGGCTCAACTATTTCCTATGTCCAACAGCCACACGTGCAGAAATATATCAAAAAACACAGCAAGGCTGGGCAATTTCTAGGCCAGCGTCCAACGATTCCACATCCGCAAAAAATCACTGAATGGACAGATGATATTCCGTATATTTTATCGCGAGAAGCGAGTCAAGAGCTTCCGTCGTTTACTTTTGTGGGTAGGCAAGCGTTGTTTGTCCAATTGGAAGAGCAGCGAAGCAGTGCCAGGCACACTGCCCTAATTGGCATGCGCAAAATG
>JAKLHB010000621.1 GCA_022710345.1 Planctomycetota bacterium | reverse complement strand
TCGTATCCTAGCAATGTGTATATCAGCATTTTCGGTCATGCCAAATGTCAATTTTGGTACTACCTCAAAAGGAGAGGCTTCAAATATAAAGAAGCCAAGAAATTATTCTGGAAATCAATAGGAAGTTATAAGACCTGGACGTATAAGAAATATGCAATTAGAGTGCCGCCAGAATCTGGCAAAAGGACGATTAAAACTATAAATCAGAAGCGGCTAGATGTTACACATACAGATAGATATATGAGTCGAAAACAACCTTCCAAAATCTCCAGAATGTATCCTAATGACCCAATAGTACCAATGGATGGAAGTTGGCGTATTTTGAGAAATAAAATACTCGATAGAGATAAAGGTAAATGCGTATTTTGCGGGAAGCCTGCGACCCAAGTTGATCATATTTTCACCAAAGCAGAATGTAAGTGCAATATCAAGCTATCGAAGGTAAGAGACAAGAGTCAATTCCTAAGAAGCGTCTGTGAGCGATGCCATATACAAAGACACGGTGGTAAATGGTCATGGTCAGTTGTTATGGATATGATAGATTCCATAAACAGCCGAAGTAATGGGACAGGTAAAGCAACCTCAGAAGTGAATGGGAATTCACATTAGGCGAGTATTGGAA
>JAKLHB010000620.1:381-625 GCA_022710345.1 Planctomycetota bacterium | reverse complement strand
TTGGCAGCAAGCCCGGCAACCTTCTGGGTACCCACCACCTCGGGGGTGTTGATCCCAGCAAGCCTGAAGTCCAGGGTCGCCCAGACTCCGAAGCCGAGGTCCACGTCCAGGTAGACCGTGTCCCCATCCACTACCCGCTTCACCTTGGCGTCGTAGTTGTAGTCGCTCATGGTTACCAGGCCCTACAAGGAGATTTGAGCTGGTGATGGGAATCGAACCCGCAACCACCGGTTTACAAAACCGG
>JAKLHB010000620.1:0-371 GCA_022710345.1 Planctomycetota bacterium | reverse complement strand
ACCGGTGCTCTACCGTTGAGCTACACCAGCAAGGATGAGCAGGGACCAGCCATGACTAGCATGGGCGTGGTCCCGCTGTGGAGCCAAAGGGACTTGAACCCTCCACCTCTGCCGTGCGAAAGCAGCGCTCTCCCAGATGAGCTATGGCCCCGAACCGGATACATTGCCGAGTCGAACGGATTCTCACCAGAGGCTAGGGAGGAATCGAACCCCCACAGGGCGTCCCCTGCACGACCAATCATGTACCCAGAGTGGAGCCTACCGGACTCGAACCGGTCACCTATAGCTTGCAAAGCTACCGCTCTCCCAGATGAGCTAAGGCCCCTTGAACTTGCCCTCTTCAGGACACCCAGGCCAGTGCTTGGGGAACT
>JAKLHB010000062.1 GCA_022710345.1 Planctomycetota bacterium | reverse complement strand
GATCCAACCTGTGGATCAGGCGCATTTTTGTTTGCAGCGCTCCAGATATTGGAACCTTTGTATGAAGCCTGCCTAGAACGCATGCAGGTGTTTGTGCATGAGGCTAAAGAAATAGCAAGCCTAAGCAGTAGCCCATTCAGCAGCACCATCCAGCTTGCTGCGGACAGCAAGACTTCTTTTCCATACTCAGTCGCACAACCAAATGCTTCAATCACCGAAGATGCAGCTCAAAATCCATGCGCAGCCTATCCTGGCACAACAACTTCCTTAGATGCAGCTCAAAATCCATGCGCAGCCCATCCTGGCACAACAGCTTCCTTTACTATAGATCCAGCAACTCCTTTTCCCTTAGATTCCAAACAAAAGAAAGCCTCTGCTCAGCAGTCGAAGCGGACAAAATTTGAGGATTTCCAACACATCCTTCAGCAAATGCAGAAACATCCGAACCAACGATATTTTATCTTCAAAAGCATCATCATCACCAACCTCTACGGGGTTGACATCATGGCAGAAGCCGTGGAGATCTGCAAGCTCAGGCTTTTCCTCAAGCTTGTGGCCCAAATCGAGCGTGTGGATCAAATTGAGCCACTTCCGGACATTGATTTCAATATCCAGGCAGGCAATACATTAGTTGGATACTCCAGTGAAAAAGATTTGGAAACAGCGATCAAAAGCAAATTCGATTTTGAGGATGCCTTGATCCGGATCAAACAAAAAGCAGAAGCCATTGCCCAATTATTCTCCCAATTTCGCCAACAGCAAACTGAACTCCATGGAGAAGCCAATCTTTTGCATAAACAAGAGATGAAGACAAAACTTGCCGGGCTAGAGCAGGAACTCCATGGCTACCTGGCCCATGAATACGGCATCGAACCCAGTCAAAAAGTCCAATTCCAAAAATGGCTTGATTCTCATCAACCTTTCCACTGGTTCATTCATTTCTACGAAATCCTCCAACGCGGCGGCTTTGATGTGATCATTGGCAATCCGCCGTATGTGGAGTACAGCAAGGTCAAAACAACATACACCATCCACGGATACTCCACCGAAGAATGCGGGAATTTGTATGCGTTTGTGGTAGAACGATGTTTACGACTGCTCCATGATCAGGGCTGGATCAGCATGATTGTCCAATTGCCTCTTGTTTGCACAGAACGCATGAGACCTTTGCAAGCACAATGTATGCAACATCTTCATTTTTTATGTTTTGCGAGTTTTGATGATCGGCCTAGCAAACTTTTCGATGGCCTAGAGCATATCCGAGCTTGTATTTTCACGGGCCAAAAAAGTAAAACACTCGAACAAAAAATTTTTGTCACCCAATATAATCGCTGGTATTCAGAGTTCAGAGAATATCTTTTGAGCTGCATATCATGGAATGAGGTGGCAACGTATTGCGTCATTCCTGGATCTATTCCTAAATTAGGCAAGACATTGCATCATGCACAAGATACAATATATTGCACTGAAATTTCAATTTGGAAAAAATTGCACCAGCAAAGTATCTTAGGAAAATTTTTGTCCCCTTCTACAAACACTGTTTATTACCACAATGCCCCGCAATATTGGATCCGTGCCATGAATTTTACTCCTTACTTTTGGAATGAAAGATCAGGTGAACAAATTTCAACCCAAGTCAAGCCGATCACTTTGGAAACAAAACAAAAAGCCATGATTGCGGTCGCTGTTTTAAATAGTTCGTTGTTTTATTGGTGGTTTTTGCTTGTTTCTGATTGCAGGCATCTCAATTTACGAGAGATCAAAAATTTTCCCATTAGTTTAGATCAGACCATGGATTCCTGTATAGCCCAAGACTTAGCAAAACTCGCTCAAAAGTTGACGACCGATTTCAAGCAGCATGCCGAACGCAAAACATGTTTCTACAAAACCACTGGCAAAGTCATCTATGATGAATTCTATCCCCGTCTATCCAAGCCCATCCTCGATGAAATAGACCGCGTCCTGGCCCAGCACTATGGCTTAACTGACGAAGAGCTCGACTTTATCATCAACTACGACATCAAATACCGTATGGGCAAAGATACAGGAGAAGAAGCATGACTTGCTTGAGTGGAAGCCATCCCATATTGACTTCCGGCAAAGGACACATCAAGATTTCAGACTGTTCTGCTTTATCTTTGAGTTCTTTAGCTTCGGATCCGAATTCGGTTTGCTGCAACAATCCATCAACAGCCTTGTATTGGCTCTTTTGCAAGCAAAAGCACGTCATTCCAAGCCGAACTAGAACAAGATCATGCCCATATTACCTGGGAGACTGCTGTGGAAATCAACAACGCTGGATTCCAAATCTGGCGAAGCGCAACTCAGGATGGGGAGTACCAAAAGATCACAGGACTTCTGATTCCAAGCCAGGCTCTAATTTGCCCGCGAATTGCATTGCCAGAATAAAAGTACCAAAAGATCACAGGACTTCTGATTCCAAGCCAGGGCGGTAGTACTTTTGGTGCGCGATACGAATATCATGATTTTGGAATTATGCCGGGTACAGCATCTTGGTATAAACTCCAGGATATAGATCATCAAGGCAATAGCACATTCCATGGGCCTATTTTTATCCAAGACTAGCAACTATTGCCTTGTATGGAATTATGAAAACTTTCCGTTATTTAGTAAATTTTAAACCAAAGTTGATTCTATGAAAGCTTTGAAAAAAGAGTTGTTTGCAGTAAATCTTTGAACCAGGATTGGCTAATCCCGTATTCAATAGGTTAATCCCGTATTCAATGGGTTGATCCCGTGTTCAATGGGTTGATCCCGTGTTCAATGGGTTGATCCCGTGTTCAATGGGTTGATCCCGTGTTCAAAAGGAGGTTTTGGATTATGTGGAAATGGATTATTTTCTTGTTGTTACTGAGTGTAGGAATTGGAATGTTGAGCGTAAAACTCGGGTTGCTGGATACTCAATCCAATGCCAAACGAGCCGGGTTGGCAAGGCATGAGCAGCCAATGACATTGGGGAATATCCTGGATGCGCGAGAGATGGAAAATAAATCAGAGCAACAAATCCTGGCTGAACTCAAAGCAAGAGATTGCACAATTCCAAATGAAGAGACTGCCATTAAAGCAGCATTGCAAGAGTTATATAAAGCAAATTTTAGTCGAGAATTTCGGACAGCATTCGCAGATTTTGTACGAACTCGAGGAACTGTATGTGAAGCCCCTGCCTATCCAGGCTTCACGTACCTGCGAACGCAAACCTATTCCTGCGGTGGCGTGACAAACACGGTGAAGGAATACCGCCACGACCAAACCGGCCTGGAATTCGTGCTGATCCCAGGAGGGACATTCATGATGGGAAGCCCAACGAGCGAGATAGATCGCGACTCCGACGAAGTGCAGCACCAGGTCACGCTATCGCCGTACCTGATCAGCAAGACCGAAGTAACGCAAGCCGTATGGGAGCGAGTGATGGGCAGCAACCCGTCGAGGTTCAAAGGCAATGATCGGCCTGTGGAGCAGGTATCCTGGAATGATTGTGTATCCTTTTGCGACAAAACAGGGCTATCCCTACCCACAGAAGCGCAATGGGAATTTGCAGCACGATCTGGAACCCAAACCGTGTATTATTGGGGAGAAGCATTTGACCTGAGCCAATGCAACAGTGCATCGTATTGGGCAAAGCAAGTGCTTAGAAA
Organism: Planctomycetota bacterium; assembly: GCA_022710345.1. Classification (GTDB taxonomy): domain Bacteria; phylum Planctomycetota; class Uabimicrobiia; order Uabimicrobiales; family JABWCH01; genus JAKLHB01. Next base: position 13,603 of record JAKLHB010000062.1, on the reverse strand, counting down.
TCTGGATGAGTGGAGTCAATTTGGCTTTAATTCTAAATGGCAAAGCCTGGGGGCAGGAACAACCAGTGTAGGAAAATTTCCACCCAATGCGTATGGGCTGTATGACATAGCCGGCAATGTTTGGGAATGGTGTTCTGACTGGTACGGTGCCTACTCTAGTAGTAGTGTGACGAATCCTACTGGGCCTACTAGTGGTGCCTTCCGGGTCCCCCGGGGCGGCTCGTGGGGCGGTGCCGCCAGGGGGCTGCGTTCTGCCTACCGTGGCTGGGACGACCCCGGCTACGCCTCCTGCGACCTGGGCTTTCGGGTTTTGGCGGGCAGGCCATGAGTTTTCAGGCTTCCCTTTATCCTTAATTCCTTTATTTCTTCATCCTGCCTTTAAAAAATCAAACAAATAAAGAAAGACAAAGCAAGAACGAACCCTGCCAACGGAGTGACAACGGAGTTAGGCAAGGGCTTCGTTCTTGCGGGAGCTCGAAGGAGGCGTGGTATAAAAAGAGTACAAACATGTTTGACGTACAAAAATAGAAAGAAATATAGCAGGAAATCCCCAAAGGGTATACAAAAGGGTATACAAAGGAAGGAAGTGTTGGAAAAACAGAAGAGGCAACGCAGGAAAAGCGTACCATGCTGCGGAGCAGGATTTTTTTTGGAGATTTTTGGGGATGATGTAAACAAAGGAAGGAAGTCTTGAAAAAACAGAAGAGGCAACGCAGGAAAAGCGTACCATCCTGCGGAGCAGGATTTTTTTATGGAGGTTTTTGAGGATGATGTAAAGAAAGGAAGGAAGTCTTGAAAAAACAGAAGAGACAAAGCAGGAAAAGCGTACCATCCTGCGGAGCAGGATTTTTTATGGAGGTTTTTTGGGGATAATGTAAAGAAAGAAAGGAAGTGTTGAAAAAACAGAAGAGACAAGGCAGGAAAATCGTACCATCCTGCGGAGCAGGATTTTTTTATGGAGATTTTTGGGGATAATGTAAAGAAAGAAAGGAAGTGTTGAAAAAACAGAAGAGACAAGGCAGGAAAATCGTACCATCCTGCGGAGCAGGATTTTTTTATGGAAATTTTTTGGGATATGGGCACCGAAACCTGCACTTGCCTTATGCAGGAGCGACCGGCTGGCCGCCCTCATGCGTGTTGTATTCTGTTCTGCCGGCATAACGCCAATGTTCTGCTGATTTCGTTCGATGCTTTCTAGCTCTATGCTAGTCTAAATAATCTTAGGACATAAATTTTGAACACATACCTGGAATCGTATTCACTAGGCCTGCTGCTCAAAATATTGCAAAATTTTCTTTTTTTTCCCAAAAAACAAGGTATAATTTTCTTTAATTTGTCCCACCATTTTGTCATTCCAATATCAGGAGATTTGCAATGTCGGCAAAAAGTCTTCCCAAATTCAACACAGAAAAATCCAAAAAAAAAATAGCCAAAACTTCCAAACCAACCAGCAAAAAATCCACCAACACCAAAAAACAACCGCAGTCTAAAACCCAAAAAACAGCATTGCCCAAAACCAAAAAACTCACTTTAGCCAAAAAGCCAGCGGTCAAAAAAGCAGCATTGCCCAAAACCAAAGCAGGATTGGCGAAAAAAGCTGTGCCCAAAACCAGAGCAGCATTGGCGAAAAAAGCTGTGCCCAAAACCAAAGCAGGATTGGCGAAAAAAGCTGTGCCCAAAACCAAAACAGCATTGGCGAAAAAAGCTATGCCCAAAACCAGAGCAGCAAATCCAGCCCGAAAAACATTTGTCGCAAAAGCTCAAAAAACAATTTCAGCCAAATCCGCAAAAGCAAAAAAGCCAGGATTATCAAAAGCCCAATCCAAAACCAGAAAACCCAAAATCACTGCACCCGAAGCAAGCGAAACAACGCAGCCACAGGTGCTCGAAACAATGCCACAACCTATTGATACAAAACCAGTTCAACCACAGGTGATGTTTCCACAACCCCAGGCAGTGATGTCAATGCCATCGCAGGCAATGTCAATGCCACAATCGTCAATGCCACAAGCTCCACAGGCAATCTTGCCACAATCACAACCTATTGCTGCAACACCAGTAACATCTTCAGGCACTCCGGCAGAATTCGAGCCGATTAATCCAGAGGCGATCATGTACTATCAGGAATTGACCCCCAGGGAGCCGAGAAAGTCGCCGTTCAGTAATACGCAGTTGTCCAAGTATGTGCAAGAGCCGTACGTGAAGGAATACATACAACAACATAGCAAAGCCAAACAATACCTTGGGCAACGTCCTGTGATTCCCAGGGCCAAAAAAGTTGCTGGTTGGAACGATGATATACCGTACATTTTATCACGCAAAGCTAGCCAGGCATTGCCGTCCTTTACGTTTGTTGGACGAGAACGCATGTTCAGGGCTATAGAAGCCCAACGTGCCAATGCCAGACACACAGCTTTAATTGGCTTGAGGAAAATGGGTAAAACCACGTTTGTGAAGCGCTATTATGACTATTTGTTTACCACCTCCACTGATGTTGTTCCATTTTTCTATTCATTCATGAACCTGGATGAAAGACGAGGGAGCAAAAAGTCAGTGATTCAGGTGGCAGAAGAAATGATGGTTGTTTTTTTAAGTCAGGCTTTGGGTTTTTTAATTCAAGATAAAGCGTTAGCAAATAATGCAGATTTAACAGAATTATTAGATGCTTTAGATGAATTAGCTCCAGAATATAAAGAACGTTATTATGAACATTTTCATAAGTTAATTCAGCAATGGTATGCTAAGGGCATTTTATACCCTTTATATAGAATGATACAACGTTCTCTAGATTTGACACTTGCTATCAAAAGACGTTTCGATTTAGCACCCGTGATCATGCTGGATGAATACCAGGAGGTTGGCCGTTCGTTTGTGGATGAAAATGGGGAAAGCTATGATTGCATCCCTATCTTGAATAAGTACCATTGCAATGAAGATATTTTTATCTTATTGAGTGGTTCAGGGTTAACCACACGAATGGAGGAAGCACTGCCGCCAGCATTTGAGTATAGAATCGAACGTATTCCATTTGGTCCACTGGCTAAAAAAGATAGTCTGGAACTGATGCGTCGGCTCATCCAGGCACTGAACTTGAAGACATTTGAAGGAATTGAAGAAGAATTGTACAGGCTTGTGGATGGAAATCCATATTTCATCCGCAGCGTGCTTGATTTTAATCGTTCCTATCACCATCAATTCGATGAAAAAGCAACAGAGCAAGAACAACAAGTATTTAAAGAAAAACCCGAAGAAGAAAAAAACTTCACAGACGTAAAATGGCTCTTGAGAGCGTACAACTTTGAATGCACGAATGAACTAGGTCGAATTTATGATTTCTGGCATTGGTATTTGGTCCGGAATTGGCGGGCATATCCGACATTTTTGGCATTTGGGCAATCTGTGTATAAAATCTTAAAATTTTTAGTGGATTCAAATAAAACTATGCCCTTACAAGCCATCCAAGAGATGATGAAGAAAGAGCCTCGAGAAGAAGATGATTCATGGAAAGGAAAAGAGAAGCAACTGATCATCCGAATTTTGCTGCATTTAGCCCGGATTGATTTGATCGTCTGGGATCATGATACGGATATGATCTTCATCACCCCAGAGCCAACCATTGTGGCGAGTATTCATGCAATCAAATATGGGCTGTTTTATCCAGATGACCCAGAAAAAATCCATCAAGAAGAGAATATGTACAGGCATGTCGTGGAAATCTATAAGGCCCGGAAAGGTCTGCAAGAACTGAAAGACCAAGTTGAGGATCTCCAGGCAGGCCTGAAGAAAGTGCAGCAGGCAGGAACAGGAAAGCTCAGCCATGAAAAAGGCAAAGACGCAGAAGCTGAGGTTCGCAGGATGATCCAGAATAGGGAAGGAATCTTTGCTCCATACCCGATTCAGGGAAACGTGCGAAATGAAAAAATCCAGGACCCCAGCAGCAAGCTGGAATACGAACTGGATTGCGTGGCCGAGCTAGACCCGGCTCAATTCCCTATAAAAGATGCGCCAGTGGCCAAGATTGCGTACGGAGAGGCTGGCAATCCATCGGCCATGGGACAGGCTGGCAATCCATTGGTCATGGGACAGGCTGGCAATCCATTGGCAAGTGCGGATAATCGCCTCCCTACAACAATGTCCAAAAGCACTGCTGGCCAAACCCTTGCAACTCCAGAAATCGTGGCTGGGGGAAATCGCACAGCCGGGTCAGAAACCTCATCATTGGAAAAAACATTGCCTCTTCTCAAACCCAAAGGTATGCTCGTGGTGGAAGTCAAAGATCGGAATGAAAAAACAAACCTGGCCCAAGCCATGCACTTTATCCAAAGCCTGCAAGCTTTGCAGCGCGTCTATGGCTTAACCCATGTCTATGCCGTGTTCCATTCCTGCGCCGGATTCTACAAAAACGCCCAAAAGGAATTGATGAAGCACAATATTTTTGTGGCCGAGTGCGAGCAAAAAGAAGTATAAGCAATCCTGTCGCAATTCCAGTCAATTCCCATAATCCCATAAGATAAAGCATTGGTTATATGCCCGGATGATTCAAATTGATGGGCATGAAAGTTGAATTACAAAACGTGTGCAATGATTTGAACAAGAAGCCAAAGTCATTGCAGCATTACATCCTAATATGATCACAATCTATGAATTTATGCGCATGTTACAAAATTTTACCTAATGGATTATAAAATTTATATATAATATTTCGTCTGGATTATAATGCTATAAATCATTGATATAAGCTTATCAATAATTTATGCGATACATTGCAGTGATTGTGCATCTCTTGATGCCACGCACGATTTTGGATAGATTTTTCGTTTTTTTCCTGTAAATACCTTGACAATTCACAAAAAATAGCTAGAATAAACCAAATTTCCTGATTAACGTTTTTTTGATGGAACTTCACCAAAGTGGTCCCTAAAAATCCGTTATATTGAGAATTTTTATTGATGGGCATCAAAGCCTAACCTTATTCAAAAAAAAGAAAGGATTTACTATGTCTGGACATTCTCATTGGGCTGGAATTAAGCACCAAAAAGAAGCAGCAGATGCAAAACGTGGAAAGATCTTCTCTAAGATTGCTAAAGACATTATGTTAGCCGTAAGAGATGGTGGGGCTGATCCTGAAATGAACCTGAAATTGCGATATGCAATGGATAAAGCCCGCGAAGCCAACATGCCAAAAATTAACGTAGAGCGCGCTATCAAAAAAATCACAGGCGAAGGGGGTGCCATCACACTCCAAGAATTGCTCTATGAAGGATATGGCCCAGGTGGAAGTGCCATACTTGTGCATGTCATCACGGATAACCGAAATCGAGTAAATTCTGAATTACGCAAAATTTTTGATACTCGTGGTGGTAAAATGGGTGAAAGCGGTAGTGTATCTTACCTATTTGACAAAAAGGCCGTGATCACCGTACCAGTGACCGCTGGTGATGAAGATACAATCATGACCATTGTGATGGACGCAGAAGCTGAAAATATTGAAAAACAGGGTGAGTATTACGAAATCATCGCAGGGCCAACCAATTTGCAAAAAGTACGCAGTGCATTAGAAGCAGCTAAAATTCCTGTTCATGAAGCAGAAATTGTGCATCTCCCTAAAAGCCCAATTGAACTTTCTGCTGAACACGGAGAAAAACTGCTTACCTTGATTTCTATGTTAGAAGAACATGATGATGTGCAAAATGTGTTTTCTAATTATGATCCACCAGACGATGTCCTGCAGAAATTCGAAGAAAAGGAGTAGCCGAAATGGCTGAATCCAAGTATTCTATTGAAATTCAGGTGAATCAAAAATCCATTGCAATCAATGCTTTTGTGCAGAATTTTTATACACATACCTTGCTAGGCTCACTCCAAGCGCTCAAAGATATCCCTGAGAATGTCGAATCTTTAAGCATCCAGATCAAAAAGGTGCAGCCTTAGCCAGTTCAAGGATCCGCTGCTGCACTTCTTCCCGCAGCAGCGGGTCACTGCCTTAGTCGTAATATTTCAATATAAATCTGCATAATTCATTAACCATACGTCCCTTATGTTGCTAAAGGCAAAATAACTATGATCCAAAAAATTTCCCATATTGGAATTGCAGTGAATAAGCTTGATGAGCAAATTCCATTTTATCGTGATGTGCTGCAACTCCAATTTTTAGGAATCGAAGAAGTCGCAGAGCAAAAAGTGCGTGTGGCCATGTTCAATGTTGGTGATGTCCATGTTGAATTGCTAGAGCCAACCAATCCCGAAAGCCCGATTGCGAAATTCATCGAGAAAAAAGGCCAAGGCATTCACCATATTGCGTACCAGGTGGACTCAGCTAAAGCCACAATTTCTGATCTCAAGGCCAAAAACATCCAGATGATAGACAACGAGCCCCGCCAAGGTGCGAATGGAATGCAAATTGCTTTTATCCATCCCAAAGCAACCTTGGGCGTTCTCACTGAATTATGTCAGCCTGGCGAATGCGGCCATAAATAAATTTTGAAAAGAAAGGATAACCTCCTTTCCCAATCTATATTATGCTGAATCAAATACTTGTAGCCTTAGGCTGCTGCATTTTAGTGTTCGGCAGCAGCCATTTTGTATGGTGCTGGCGTAAAAAAAAGCATGGCGATGCAGCGATCCCCATTTTCTGGGAACGCTTGCCTGCCATCTTGATTCTCTTAGTGGTTGTTTCTAAAACCACAGGTTGGCCTGCAGATGAATTTGCGCTCTGGATGGTATCTGGATATTTGGTATGTTTAATCTTATATACGTGGTACCTCTATCGCAAATACCATGCACCCAAATCTTAGCTGCTAGCGACGTAGCAACCAAGACACCAAAATAATTCTGATGATAACGTTTTGGGGAAACTCCGCAACGGCAACTCAAAAAACATTGATTCCTTTTGATATAACTAATTTTTAAATTTTCATAGCATTGCGATTTTGCCATGTTTTGTTCATTGGCTGAAAAAACTGTTATGCGGGCGAAGAAGGCCGCTGGCCGGTCGTGTCTCTACACGCATAATATTCAATGCTATGCGTAGGAATGCAACTGAGTTGTCAATTGACATAGTGGCTCTCAAAATTCATTAGAATCAGTAATTCGAGAGGAACTTCTCATGGGCTCAGGCTCTGAAGAACTGGATATTGTAGGCCATATCTTAGACAGCCAAGTCATTGAAATTTGGGGATGGGAAATTCATCTTCCTACCTTAGAGTTATTTGGCTTTTCTCTTCCAATCACCAAACATGTGGTGATGATGTGGTTGGCCTCTTTACTCCTTATTGCGATTTTACTTCCCATTGCCCGGCGAAAAAGTCTAGCACCCAAAGGTGGATTGCACAACTGCGTGGAAGCAATTTTGATCTTTATCCGCGATGAAGTAGCGATTGCCCAGATCGGCGAAAAAGGTGTGCACTTTGTCCCATTCTTAGCAACCCTATTCTGCTTTATTTTATTCTGCAATCTTTTGGGACTCATCCCATTTTGCTCGACTGCAACAAGCAATATCTCAGTTACAGCGAGTTTGGCAGTGGTTAGCTTTTTGACCATTCATGGATCCGGCATGCATCACCATGGCCTGCTTCATTATTTTAAAGCTCTGGTGCCACCTGTCCCAGCCTGGCTTTTTCTGCCTATGCTTCTCATTGAGCTAATCGGCCATTGCGCAAAGCCATTTAGCCTTGCAATTCGCTTGTTTGCAAATATGACAGCCGGCCATATAGTGTTGTTAGTCCTCCTTAGCTTTATTTTTATCTTTAAGAGCTTAGTAGTTGCTTCTGCATCTGTGCTAGGTGCGGTGGCAATTTGCTTATTGGAAATTCTAGTGGCTTGTATTCAAGCCTTTGTATTTACTTATTTGACCGCGGTTTTTATTGGTACTGCGGTTGCATCCGAACATTAAGCTATTGTAGATACAAAAAATAGCTTGACAACTTATCATTTTTGAAAGGCAAAGCGGCATTCTTGCTCATCATTATGCAACGAGCTGCCGCTGATTGAGTTTTATGGAATACGCAAAATCATTCGCATTGATTGCTGCTGCTTTATCTGCAGCATTGATTGTATTAGCCGCGGCTTTTGGAATTAGCAAAATTGGTGCTACTTCTGTGGAAAATATTGCTCGCCAACCTGAAGCAGGCAACCAGATTCGTGGTGCCATGCTCATCACAGCGGCTTTGGTTGAAGGCGTGGCCTTGTTTGCACTCGTGATCTGCTATCTAGTTCAACAAAAAATCACATTTTAATCAATGATGGCTAGACGTATGTTCTCCAAAATACATTGGTTGCTAGCAGGGTTATTATGCTTATCTAGCCTTTGGGCCACTGAAGAGCATGGATCCAAAGGGCTTTTGGATTTGCATCCTGGCCTTGCGTTTTGGACTATTGTGACATTTGCAGTCTTGCTCTACATTTTGAAAAAATTTGCCTGGAAACCAATCTTAGAAAGCCTGGATATACGAGAAAAATACATTGCTGAAAAGATTAGCCATGCTGAAAAATCTCATGAAGAAGGCGAACATTTCTTAGAAGAGACCAGACAAAAACTCAATAGCGCCCAAAATGAAGCACGCAATATTGTAGAAGGTGCAGCCCAACGTGCGACACAAATTCGTCAAGAATCAACTGTTCAAACTGAAAAAGAATGCACCCAGATTAAAATTCATGCACAAAGACAAATTCAAGGTTTGCAAACCAAGGCTATGGAAGATGTCTTGGGAAATCTTGGCGATTTGAGCGTTCAAATTGCAGGGAGAATTTTGGAAAAGTCTCTTAGCCAGGAAGAACATAGTCGCTTGATCCAAGAATCACTCCGAAGTATGCATAGAGAGTTGCACATTCCGTAAGCTTCTCCTCGATGGCGTTTGAATCTGGTGTGGTTGCCAGATTCAAACGCTTTGTTGAATTCTATGGCATGTCCTTATTGTATTCAGATGCCTATTTTATCCCAAGGAGAAATCCTGCGTGAAAACAAAACAGCTACACCATGCGTATTATTACGCAACTGCTCTCTATGAATTGGCCAAGGAGCAAAAGCTTTTGGACCAAATTTTGTCAGAAATGGAAGAGCTAGCTCAAATTTTTGAGCTAGTCCCTCAAGCTCGCCAATTTTTAGAGCTTACCTTCCTTTCTGACGATGTGAAGCAAGCGATGTTAGAGAAAGTTTTTGGCAAGAGTCTTCACCCTATTCTATTTTTTTTCTTAAAAATTTTGGTGGTGAAAGATCATTTTTCTTTATTTCCCACTGTGCTCCACTTATACTGCAAACTAACCGATGAAAGTTTAGGTCGAGTCCGTGCATCTGTGACAACCGCAGTCCCTCTGAAAGATGCAGAAATTCAAGAAATTGAGCAAATGCTGAGTGCCTATTTTCATCAGCAAGCTGTGGTAAGCACTTTTGTGGATCAAAAAATTTTAGGTGGTATGATTGTGCATGTAAAAGACCTCTGGCTGGATAGTTCGATCGCAAGCCACTTGAAAAGGATTCACAAAAAAGTAAGTGCAAAAGCCCAAGAATTGGCACACACAGTGGAACTTAGCCCAGATTATCACGAATAGAGGAGCGGCTCTCCTGCATATCAGCGGAGTTTGAGTCGCTAATTTTTATGAAGCAATTTAAAGCACAAGAAATTGTTGCATTACTCAAGCAAGAAATTCAAAGCTACCAGCCTACTCTTGTGATGGAACAAGTCGGCAAAGTCATTGAAGTAGGTGATGGAATTGCCTGGGTTTATGGCCTTCAAAATGCCATGGCCGGCGAAATGCTTGAGTTTGAAAACGGAGAAATTGCCCAAGTCTTTAATCTTGAAGAGAATTATGTTGGCACGATCATCCTTGGTGATTATCTTAAAATCAAGGAAGGTGAATCTGTACGATCCACTGGCAAGCTCATGAGCGTGCCAGTAGGCAAAGATATACTGGGCAGAGTCATTAACCCTGTGGGCCAACCAAAAGATGATGGCCCGACGATTGTGCCAGAAAAATACTATCCGCTGGAACGCATTGCCCCAGGTATTGCAGACCGGCAGCCTGTGTTTGAATCCCTACAAACCGGCCTCAAAAGTATTGATGCCATGATCCCAATCGGCCGTGGGCAACGTGAGCTGATCATTGGAGACCGCAAAACAGGCAAAACAGCGATTGCCATTGATACTATCATCAATCAAAAAGATCAAGATGTGATTTGTGTTTACGTGGCCATTGGCCAAAAAGAATCCACAGTTGCTGCTATCAAGGACACTTTGCAACGGCATGGAGCTATGGGTTATACCATCATCATTGATGCATCTTCCAGCGAAACAGCTACCTTGCAATACATTGCTCCTTATGCAGGCTGTGCGATTGCTGAATATTTCATGTACGAACACAATCGCCATACTTTGGTCATTTACGATGATTTGTCCAAACATGCTGCGGCATATCGCCAGCTCTCTTTGCTATTGCGCAGACCACCAGGACGGGAAGCATATCCTGGCGACATTTTTTACCTCCATTCCAGATTATTGGAGCGATCAATTAAGCTAAGCAAAGAGCGTGGCGGCGGCTCACTCACAGCGTTACCTATCATTGAAACCCAAGAAGGCGAAGTTTCTGCCTATATTCCCACTAATGTGATTTCCATCACAGATGGCCAAATCTATCTCACCCCAGAGTTATTTTTCTCTGGTATCCGGCCAGCCGTAGATGTAGGCATCTCCGTATCTCGCGTAGGCGGCAAGGCTCAGACCAAGGCCATGCAAGCAGTTGCCAAAAACCTGCGGCTAGAGCTGGCAAATTATCGAGAATTGGAAGCTTTTGCTCAATTAGGTACGGAATTGGATAAAACCACGGAAATCCAACTCGAACGCGATCGCAGGCTAGTTGAAATCTTAAAACAAGATCAATATCACCCCATGCCTGTGGCAGAACAAGTTGCTGTGATCTTTGTGGGTATAGAGGGTTACTTAGACAAAATTTCATGTAGCCAAATCAGCCAATTTGAAAAAGAATTTCTCGAATATCTCAAAATTCATCACACAGAATATCACAAGATCATTGCCAGCACACGAAATTTAACCCCAGAAGCTAAAGAAATCCTCAAACAAGCCATTGAAGCATTTTTGCCAGGTTTTATAGCAAAATCGCAGGATAAAAAATCATGAGTTCTGGTAAATTGCTCAAACAACGGCGAAAAGCGACCAAAAATATCTACAAAATTACCAAAACAATGGGATTGGTGGCCACAGCCAAGCTCAAAACCTCGTCTCGAAATTACAATCAATTCTTGCTGTATCGAGACCAAGCTATCCAAATGCTGCTCAAAGTCATGAAGGGCCAACCGCAGCATCCTTTGCTCAACCAACATCCATTGCCTCAACAGATCACCATCTTTGCTATTGCAAGCAATAAAGGACTTTGCGGGAGTTATAATACAAGAATTTCAGATACTGCACTTGCCCTAAGAGACAAATTATTGGACCAAGGCAAAATTGTTCATTTCTTTATGTTTGGCCGAAAAGCCATTCGGCATCTCCAATTCAAACAAATTCCTTTAGATGAGGCATACACCAAGCTCAAAGATCAGCCATCATTTCAAGAACTCGAACAAATTGCAGAGCGGCTGATGCAGGATTTCCAAACCATGCAAACGCATGAAATCCACATCGTGTATATGAAAAAGATGCGCATTGTGGATGAAATTTTGCTCCCGTTGAGTCTGCCACCGATGACGCAGCATGAGCAAGACGAACAATACTTTTATGACCCTGGCCCTGAAGATATTTTGATGTTGCTTTTGCCAATGTGCTTCAAGCTTAATCTCTATCAGAAGTTTTTGGATGCAGCGATTAGCGAACAAACTTCTCGCATGTTGGCTATGAAAACAGCGTCCGAGAACGCAGAAAAGATGATCAAGGTACTAACGCGGCAATACAACCGAGCCCGTCAAACACAAATCACCAAAGAAATTTTGGAAGTGCTTGGCGGCGCAGAGAAAAAGTAGAGTTTTTGTATGAATCAAGGAAAAATTGTTCAGGTAATTGGTTCCACAGTGGATGTGGAATTTCCAACCGGGCAAGTGCCCGATATTAACAATGCACTCAAAGTGGAAGCACAAGTAGAGGGCCAAGCCGTTTGTGTGTGGCTAGAAGTGCATCAACATTTAGGCCATCATCGGGTAAAAGCAGTTGCTTTAGGCTCTACGGATGGTCTAATTCGAGGTATGCCAGTAGTGGATACAGGCACATGCGTTCAAGTGCCTGTTGGTCCAGAAACACTTGGCAGGGTTTTCAATCTTTTAGGCGACCCCATTGATCACAAAGGCCCATGCCCAGTGATCACTCGTGAAAAAATCCATAAACCACCGCCACAATTTGCAATACTTACACCAAAAACCGAGATTTTTGAAACAGGCATCAAAGTTGTTGATCTTTTAGCGCCTTATGTAAAAGGCGGCAAGACCGGCCTATTTGGCGGTGCAGGTGTTGGCAAAACTGTGATCATCCAAGAATTGATCCACAACATTGCCACCCATCACGGCGGCGTTTCTGTCTTTGGCGGCGTGGGCGAACGCACACGCGAAGGCAATGACCTTTGGCTTGAAATGCAAGAATCCGGGGTGATTAGCAAAGCAGTCCTCTGTTTTGGACAAATGAATGAACCACCAGGAGCCAGATTGCGAGTGGCTTTGAGCGCACTCACTATGGCAGAATATTTCCGAGATGAACGAGGCCAAGATGTACTTTTGTTCATTGATAATATTTTCCGATTCACCCAAGCTGGATCAGAAGTATCCGCTCTTTTGGGCCGTATGCCTTCTGCCGTAGGCTATCAACCCACTCTAGCTACAGAAATGGGTGAATTGCAGGAACGCATTACTTCCACACAAAAAGGGTCTATTACCTCGATTCAGGCAATCTATGTGCCTGCAGATGATTACACTGACCCGGCTCCTGCTACTGCATTCACACACTTGGATGCAACGACTAACCTATCACGTGCAATTGCAGAAAAAGGCATCTACCCTGCGGTTGATCCTTTGGAATCCACCTCCCGCATCCTTGAGCCACAGTATGTTGGCCAAGAACATTATCAAACTGCCCGACGTGTCCAAGAGATCATCCAACGCTACAAAGAGCTGAAAGACATCATTGCCATTCTTGGTATGGACGAACTCAGCGAAGAAGACAAACTCATTGTCCATCGCGCCCGACGTATTGAACGCTTCCTATCCCAACCATTCTCCGTAGCAGAAGCATTCACAGGAACACCCGGCAAATATGTCCCACTCAAAGAAACCGTGGAAAGCTTTAGCCGCCTTGTCAAAGGCGAATTCGACCACTTGCCAGAACAAGCCTTTATGTACGTTGGCAACATCGAAGAAGCCGTAGCAAAAGCCAAAAAACTCCAAGCGCAAGCACAAAAATAGATCAGACATTTGAAAACACCCCGCTTTTGACGGGGCGTTTTTTTTTAGTAAACATCGAAGAAGCCGTAGCAAAAGCCAAAAAACTTCAAGCGCCCAACACGCATAAGATAAAGCATTCCTGATCTCATACGCGCGTGTAGAGTCGCTGGCAAGTGCAGGTTTATTGGGCCGGTTGTCATTATGATGATCATGCCCAACACGCATAAGATA
>JAKLHB010000619.1 GCA_022710345.1 Planctomycetota bacterium | reverse complement strand
CCTTGTTTTAGTGGATGTTTGGTGGGTACTTGCCGATGGTACATAAGGATTAAGCCTTATGGTGCTTGTCTCGGTCCTTGTTTTAGTGGATGTTTGGTGGGTACATTTCCTTAACCGCCAGTATATAAAGGCGGTTTATGGAGTCTCGGTCCTTGTTTTAGTGGATGTTTGGTGGGTACGGCTACAACAATGGGGGCTAGAAATAGCCCCAACATTGTCTCGGTCCTTGTTTTAGTGGATGTTTGGTGGGTACAGCTTCCTTGCGCCTTCTGTGTTGTTTTATAATTTGGCTGTCTCGGTCCTTGTTTTAGTGGATGTTTGGTGGGTACATGATGTAGCGGATGCAGTAGAAGACTGTAAGGGAAGTCTCGGTCCTTGTTTTAGTGGATGTTTGGTGGGTACGCCTTATGGTGCTTGCGTAATGAATTAACCGTTTGGGTGTCTCGGTCCTTGTTTTAGTGGATGTTTGGTGGGTACACCCCGAAAGGCGTTACAGAATAAGCGGGAAAGGGGTGTCTCGGTCCTTGTTTTAGTGGATGTTTGGTGGGTACCTTGCTGATTCAATTTGCAGCTTATGGCTGCATTTTGTCTCGGTCCTTGTTTTAGTGGATGTTTGGTGGGTACTCCA
>JAKLHB010000618.1 GCA_022710345.1 Planctomycetota bacterium | reverse complement strand
AAACACTTGCATTTCGAAATTTTGATCTCATGCACGTGCCATCCTATTTTTGGCTGGTTACGGAAACGTCTGGTAAGTATGTCTTCAAAAAAAGACATAGTATATGCTAAAAAGCGACAATCTCTTTTACTCACAATATTGCTATGGATGTTATATCTTTCTGGAAAATAACTTAGCAACTTTTTAAAAGAGATTGTCTTGAGGCATCGAATTTGCTAGAACCTTCCAAGTCTGCATTGAATTGAATTTTGATTTTCACATAAGGAGAATCTTTATGAGAAGTTTTATTCTATCCCTTATTTTACTGATATTTGCAAGCTTTCTTTTGGCTCAGAGTGATATTGAGCAAACCCAAGCTGCTGCTGCAGCAGCCCGCGCGGCAAGACTAGATGCTTATCGTCAATTGGGAGAAATGATCCAAGGGGTTAAGATTGACTCTAGCACCACAGTGCAAGATTTTGTCACAAGCAATGATTACATCAAAGGGCAATATGAAGGCTTTATTCAAGGCGCAACACAAGAAGGTGAAGCTGTATTTTTGCCAGATGGCACCTGTGAAGTAACCTTAGTTTTGACCATGGAAGCTTTGATTGGATGGCTGCAAACGATGTCTCAATACAGCGGCGATTCAA
>JAKLHB010000617.1 GCA_022710345.1 Planctomycetota bacterium | reverse complement strand
TCCGAGCGAATTTTTTTTGATTGATACAGATTAAGGATCTTTTTTTATTATATTCTAGCACAACAAGTTAGAATTTCTGAAAATCCACCGCAGAGCTGGATCGAAATCTACTTTGGCATTCTAAAATTTGATTGCTTTTCCGACCAATAATATATATATAATAGCTACAGCCGAGCGAGGCACTGCCTTAATGCAAGTGTGATTTTTAAAATGTTTAAAGTGTAAAGTAGTAAAAGAGTTAAAGTGTTATGTTAGGGGATGGACCTCAAAAACCGAACCCCAACATCGTAGCTGCTACTGGAGTAGTAGTACCGATTAGCAGCCCGGCAGATCCTAGCACTACAGTTCCACGAACCACCGCGCAAAACACGATTGGCGGATGACGTAACTCCTTGATAGTCAATGACTTGCGACGTTGGATAGGCTCCAAAATAATCTTGACACCATTCACAAACATTGCCGATGGTGTCATAGAGTCCATAATGATTGGGTTGTTTTTGGGCAACTGGATGGGTGCCGACACGGGTGTGGGCATATTGTTTTTCGGGCCAGCCTGAGCTATCAGCACCGCCTTCATAGCTGACCCCGCTATTGCCGGCATACCATGCAATGGGGTCCAAGCCAGGGCCATTGCATTGGCCTT
>JAKLHB010000616.1 GCA_022710345.1 Planctomycetota bacterium | reverse complement strand
CCCCCCGTACCCACCAAACATCCACTAAAACAAGGACCGAGACACACACCATCTGGTTTCAAGGGGAGACTCCTTAAAAAGTACCCACCAAACATCCACTAAAACAAGGACCGAGACAGGGAAAGTCCCTTACTCCGTTTTCACAGAGCTTGGGACGTACCCACCAAACATCCACTAAAACAAGGACCGAGACAAGTCTCCTTCACCCATCCTACGTGTTTGGGATATGGGTACCCACCAAACATCCACTAAAACAAGGACCGAGACACAATTTTATCTTGTGTTGTCATTTTAAAAATTTCCATATGTACCCACCAAACATCCACTAAAACAAGGACCGAGACACCACCCCCCTAGGATGTGCTGTCTTGGTACTCCCAAGGAACGTACCCACCAAACATCCACTAAAACAAGGACCGAGACAGTTTTTTCTCATGTTACTAGATAGACCCTTTTTTCCAAGTACCCACCAAACATCCACTAAAACAAGGACCGAGACAACATCTTTTGAGAAAGTTGCTCACGCATCTTTCTCAAGTACCCACCAAACATCCACTAAAACAAGGACCGAGACATACCACCCCTGGGATAACAAATTCGCCGTGCAAAACGTACCCACCACACATCCACTAAAACAAGGACCGAGACA
>JAKLHB010000615.1 GCA_022710345.1 Planctomycetota bacterium | reverse complement strand
CCGCGTTGCGATAGAAAACGCCCGGATATTCTGTTTTGAAGCGCTTCATACATCCTCCAAAATGGTTAACCCAAAGGGTTCGTTTTCCAACCCTATTTCCAACCTTCAGGGCAAATATAACAGTATTACAAAGTAAGTCAATAAAAATTATTTGCTTATAAGTTATTGATAATATATAATAAATATAAATACAGGTAAGTCCAGGTAAATCACCGAAATTGGGCTCATAACCCAAAGGTCGTAGGTTCAAATCCTACCCCCGCTACCAAAATAATATGAAGAGGTTACGGGAACAGCGTAACCTCTTTTTCTTTGCTTGAAATCAATTCCCCATTTACATGCTCAATTTATCCGAACACTACAGAATTTTGATCATGGCTAGGATTCAGCTTTCCGGAAATCTGAAGAGGGTTAATATTGTCGCTTTTTTGATTATTTAAGGAATGTTCCCGTTCCCTTTTCTCAATGACAGACAGAATCCTTATAATGATTCCGTTGTTCCCCATCAGTAATGATGTTTATAAAATCGACGTCAAGCATTATGTCCCCACACGGTAATTTATACATATAAACTTAGCCTTTGTTTCCAGAATATTACCGCTCAGGAATATTATTCTCCTATTTCTCGTATCTATCATCATTTGAGAAGT
>JAKLHB010000614.1 GCA_022710345.1 Planctomycetota bacterium | reverse complement strand
ATCTGTTGACGGCAAACTTATGGAATCCGCAGGCAGCGGTCAGAAAATAGAATTAATAGCAGATAAAATTGATATAATAGGCGAAGCCAACCCAGATGAATATCCACTGCAACCAAAAAAACATTCGCTTGAATTTTTAAGAGAAATAGCACACTTACGTTTTAGAACCAATACTTTTTCAGCAATAACGAGAATACGCCACGCTGTTATATTTGCCATACATAAATTCTATACAGAGCGAGGATTCTGTAATATTCATACACCAATAATCACCGGTTCGGATTGTGAAGGAGCAGGCCAGATGTTTAGGGTAAGCACTCTTGATGCCAAAACTCCGCCTCTTAATGAAGACGGTACGGTGGACTTTAAACAGGATTTTTTCGGAAAAGAAACCAAATTAACAGTATCCGGACAATTAAACGTAGAACTTGCCTGCCTCGCCTTATCTAAAGTTTATACCTTCGGTCCTACTTTCAGAGCAGAAAACTCAAACACCTCAAGACATCTTGCTGAATTTTGGATGATTGAGCCTGAGGTAGCTTTTTTTGATATAACTGATAATATGAACCTGGCTGAAGAATTTGTAAAATATCTTATTCAGAATACCATAGATAATTGTTATGACGACCTGAGCTTCTTAAATAACAGACTAAAAGAAGAAGAAAAAA
>JAKLHB010000613.1 GCA_022710345.1 Planctomycetota bacterium | reverse complement strand
AATCAAAGGAGAAGAATTTCATCGTTTGATAAATGGAATTTCAGAAGATGAATTAACTTTAACTATCGATGATAAAAAAACAAAAGCAGAGATACGAACGGATTCAACTTCCTCAACAATGAAATTGCTTGATGAAGATCAGGATAAGTATTCTGAAAAAATAAAAAGTCTTGAAAAGAAAATGGGGAAATGGAAAAAACTTCCCAAAGATTTTATTGAAGCTCTTTCATTATGCAGTTTCACCACATCAACTGATTTAACAGAAGGAGTAAGGACTTGTATTTGTTTCAAAGATGATTATGCTTATTCTTGTGATGGTCATAGAGTAAGCAGATATAAATTATCAGAACCTGCGGAAGATGATATAAATGTACCAATCAGGGCCGCCATTGAACTCATAAAATTTCCTGTTACTGAATACTGTTTTAGCGGAGAATGGCTTTGTTTCAGAACAGAGGAAGATGTGACTTTTTCTTGTTTAGCAATTAATGGAGATTTTCCTTTTGAGAAGATTTCAAAGCCCTTCAAAGAATTAGAAGAATTATCCACAATTGAACTGCCTGAAGAATTGAAACAAACAATCGATGAAACATTAATGCTTGCTTCAGAAGATACGGCATTCGCTGGTAAAATAATCACCCTTCATCTTGAAAACAATGAGATACTAGTGAC
>JAKLHB010000612.1 GCA_022710345.1 Planctomycetota bacterium | reverse complement strand
ACAGCTTGCCATTGGGACTGCGTGACTTCTGTTTTTCCCAGGTAATACGGTTTAGTCACTACGGCTATACCCGGTTTTTCTTCGGGTTCTCTGTCATTTTCTATGCTACCCATAATGAAGCGGCCGGGCGGGATCAAAAGCATGGCAATATTGGCCCGATCTGGATCTGCTATGATTTCCAATTTCAGCTTCTTGGCCTTTGCATACCCAACTTGGTAGACTCGGGCGTATTTGCCCTGATCTTGCCAGGATAGACTTTGCCACGTAATCGTGCTCATATCGAGCATCCATTCACCATTGTATTCGTACTTACACGCATCCCAAATGGCATACGGCAGACCGTATGCCGCTTCCCAATCCAATATTGGCTTATTGTTGCTGCTTGCGATTGCATCTTGACATACAGTGATGCCAATGTGGCCAAAAAAGGTAAAAAGCAAACATATCAAAACTTTCATTGCTTTTCCTTTCAACATTTCTTCTGTCTTCTGGATAACTTAGTACTTGAAAAGTCTTTGTTTTAGCAGATGATTTTTTAATGTTACGCCGGTGCGATGGCGAGAATCCATATCTGTAGTGGATTTTCGGAAATTCTAACTTGTTGTGCTAGAATATACTAAAAAAAGATACTTAATCTGTATCAATCAAAAAAAATTCGCTCGGAAATAAAAGTTCTCTTTG
>JAKLHB010000611.1 GCA_022710345.1 Planctomycetota bacterium | reverse complement strand
AAGCACTTGCATTATGCATTTTTATTGCAAGGATTGTAAAACTTGCTTTCTGTGTTACTACAGAAACCTCTGGTAATCCATTGGAAAATGGATTGCCAGAGGTCATCATCTTTTTCTTGACTCAGGATCGCGCTGGCTTGCTGGATACTTTCGGAAAATGCTGCCCGATTCTGGCTTTGCTCGAGCAAAAATAAGGAAGATAAAAGATTATGGAGTGCTTTGAGTTTGTTGGTATCATAGTGAACAATGTCAATGAGATGATATTTCAGATCAGGAATGCAATCTCCGAATAATTCGCTTTGCTCTACGATCTCGCGTACTGACCTGGCTGCTGCCCACGTGTCATCGCCGTTGTACAGCACGATCGGAAACACGGGCGGCAGTCGCCAGGTTTTTTGTCTGCGGAGATTTTCGTCTGTGTTTTTGTATATATCTTCCCAGATGTTGACAAGATACGCCAATACACGAAATGCAATGCTATGGTCAACGGTGGATTGATGTTCAAGCAAAATATAGAGCAGCACTTCTTTTGGCTCTGACCCGGTTCCGAGCAATGGGATTTGATAAAGAATATCGCTTTCCTGCTTGCTCAAGTCTGGCATAATGTAAGTTTTGTTGAGCTGCTTACAGCGACTATAATCCAACTGTGATTTCCAATCAGCCTCGACATATCCAGCGATCAATTC
>JAKLHB010000610.1 GCA_022710345.1 Planctomycetota bacterium | reverse complement strand
GGTCCTTGTTTTAGTGGATGTTTGGTGGGTACGCTCTGCCAGTAATTGCTGGCAGATGTCTTTGGGGGTGTCTCGGTCCTTGTTTTAGTGGATGTTTGGTGGGTACATATATGCCAGGAATCTAAGTAAGTAGGCAGCCTGTCTCGGTCCTTGTTTTAGTGGATGTTTGGTGGGTACAAAAAACATATAGATAACTATATTGTTTTGCATGGAGAATGTCTCGGTCCTTGTTTTAGTGGATGTTTGGTGGGTACAAGGCTTGTGGATCACCAAGGGGTGAAGAGATGACATTTGTCTCGGTCCTTGTTTTAGTGGATGTTTGGTGGGTACTGAATATCTAAAATGGAAAAAGCGCTTAGAATGTGTCTCGGTCCTTGTTTTAGTGGATGTTTGGTGGGTACCTCACAAGCGCACCATTTAGGAGAATGACCATGATCTTGTCTCGGTCCTTGTTTTAGTGGATGTTTGGTGGGTACTTCACCAAACCTTACCTCAATACGTATTAGATGACCTGTCTCGGTCCTTGTTTTAGTGGATGTTTGGTGGGTACATAAATGTCATGGCGGATGCAGAGTGGGAAGATTTTTTGTCTCGGTCCTTGTTTTAGTGGATGTTTGGTGGGTACGATGACAATGTCTTTGAGAGACCTTGTCTTGTTTTTTTGTCTCGGTCCTTGTTTTAGTGGATGTTTGGTGGGTA
>JAKLHB010000061.1 GCA_022710345.1 Planctomycetota bacterium | reverse complement strand
GCACAATGGTCGTGATCCTCAGACCGATCATTCGCCAGGCACTGAATGCATCCATAGATCGGTCTGTAGAGATTCAAGCAAAGGCCATAGAAGAATTTCAACCTGACATCATTGTTGGTGCAAGCTGGGGGGCTTTTGTGGCGCTGATCTGCGCATCACGCAGAATATACATTGGCCCACAGTTGCTACTTGCACCGCCTCTAAAATTAGTTTTAGATAAACTTGGAGATTTGAATGGCAGCCGTTGGCAAGACTTTTGTAAAAGCATTTCAGCAGAAGTTGCTCAACGCATCTTAGTCATCCATGGTGATCAAGATACTACTGTCCCAGTGTTGCATAGTCAATTGCTCTCTGCATCAACTGGTATCGAGCTGAGAGTGATTTCAGGCGATCATCGCTTAAATTCAGCTCTCCTTGGACAGCCAGAAGAACACAGCACCAATGATCGGCTTAAAAAATTGATTCATGAAGTTGTAGCAAAGCACTTGTCTCCATGATTCAGGAAGCGTTTACGATCTATTTAGTGAATAACTCTCTTGTAGCTCATCATGAGCATGCAAGAATTTGCCTGCGTTTCCTATTGGCATCACTATGCAAGGTACATCAATGTAGAGGCATCTGTTGCATGAATCTTATGAAAATCAACTTGCCAACCTTGGACGAGCCTGTGCAAGGTAAGACGTATTCGCTATACGGCAACAGCAAGACCACAGCAGATTATGATCACCAGATTCGAGAACTGGCAGATATTTGTTTACAAAAATGCCCTGACATCCAGGAACTGCTTTCTCAGATTCAAAAAGCCAGTACGCTCAAACGACTTCTCCGAAAACAATTAACCCACCAAGATGCTCCATCTCTTTTGCATTTTATTGTGAACACAGCGCACACCATGCTCGCCCAATATACTGTAAATGTTCAAAATCATTTGCAACATCTTTCTATCTTAAAGTTTTGGGACCGAATATTGTTCACTAGTGAAGAGCAGTACCATCTGTACATGTTGGAGATTGAGCTTGTGAACAGAATCTTCGCACAAAGCTTCCAGCATGCCAACCAAAAGCTTGCTTTCTTGCCACATTGTCTTCGAGATTTTAGCGGCCACTGTCGTTCTGCAAAAGATGGGCTAGATTATGTGTGCCGAGGATGCTCTCCGAAATGCTTCATTAGCCATATTTCTAAAATCCTAAAACAGCACGATGTTGTCCCATATATCTGGATGACCGCACGTCTTCAATCTTTATTACCAAAGCTTCAAAAAGAATCCAGTTTGGGTGTTTTAGGCATTGCTTGCTTGCCTGAACTGGTGCGAGGCATTCGGTTATGCATGCACTTTAAGATTCCTGTGATCGGGATACCTCTGAATGCCAATCGTTGTCTGCGCTGGATGGGAGCGTTTTACCCAAATTCGGTGAATTTAGAACAATTGGAAGAAGTACTTGGTGGCAAGGCTAGAAAAATAGTTCAAATTACCACTTGAAGCCACAAGCATTTGACATAGAAACTGCTGTTCTCTAGATATACTTCATAAAATATCCCAAAACATACCGTTGATTTACCATTCAGGAGGAAAATAATTTATGGAAATGTTTCAGATTCTCAAGATGGCAGTGGATAAAAATGCTTCTGATATCCACATTGTCGTAGGGAAACCGCCGATGATGAGGACTTATGAAGGCATAACACCGCTGCTAAAATCAGAAGCAATTACCCCTGAAATAAGCAAACAGCTCATATACTCCATCCTTTCCGAAGCACAAAGAGAAAAGTTCGAAAAAAATTGGGAACTGGATGCTTCAGTGTTCATCGCTAATATTGGAAGATTCAGGCTGAATGCGTTCATGCAAAAAAATGGCATGGAAGCCGTCTTACGAGTCATTCCGTCTGTCATTCCAGAACCAGAAGACATAGATATTAGCCCTGGAATTATTGACCTTACGAACCACAATAAAGGGCTTGTGCTTGTCACAGGGCCGACTGGTTCTGGAAAATCAACCACACTGGCATGCTTGATCAATATCATCAATCAAAAAAGAAAATGCAACATCATCACCATTGAAGACCCAATTGAGTTTGTCTATGAACCCAAACTTGCAATCATTCGGCAGCGGGAAGTAGGGCAACACACTCTATCGTTCGCTAATGCTCTAAAGTATTCGTTACGCCAAGATCCTGATGTAGTCTTGATCGGTGAAATGCGCGATCTAGAAACCATTTCAGCAGCATTGACAATGTCAGAAACCGGCCATCTCGTGCTGGCAACACTTCATACCAGTGATGCAGCACAAACCGTAGATAGAATTATAGATGTTTTCCCGCCTTATCAGCAACAACAGATCCGAGTCATGCTAGCAGGAAGTTTGAAAGCAGTGGTTTCTCAAATACTTCTTCCCAGATCAGATATGGACGGCAGAGTAGCCGCAAGAGAAGTCATGATTGTCACTCCTGCTCTTGCCAACCTAATCAGGGAAGGCAAAACGCACCAGATATACTCAGCCATTGATCTAGGTGCAAAGCTTGGAATGATTAGCATGGATAAAGCTTTGGTCGAGCTTGTCCGGCAAGGAAAAGTTTCGATAGAAGATGCCGTAGCAAAAGCCCAGAATCCTAATATGGTACGCAGTAGCGTACAAGGCGCGGTATAGTATGACAACTTCCGACATAAAAAAATTTATCCAATCCATTGAGATATTCAAAAGTTTTTCGGATGCCTTTATTAACAAATTACTGGAAATCATCCAATCTGGTAAGTTAGAATGCGGCGAATTGCTTTTTGAAGAAGGGGAGTCGGCCCAAGATATTTACATTATCGCAGAAGGCGAAGTGTTGATCACGAAAAGTGTCACTTCTGAAATAGAAAAAACGCTTTCAGTCATAGGCACAAAAGGGATATTTGGAGAAATGGGCCTTTTTTCAAACCTCACCAGAAGTGCGAATGCAAAGGCCAAGACCGATGTCCATTTTTACAAGATCAATTGCCAATCTTTTAAAGATATTTTCCACATTGATCCACAAGGCAGCCAAAAATTTGTTGAACTTCTTCTACTTTCTACCATGGAGCGCCTAGAGCATACGAGCCGTGAACTTGCGACCATTTACGAAATTAGCAAAATCATCACCAAACATCATTCGATGAAGGAATTCTGCTCCAATATTCTTAGACAGCTTTGCTTTTCAGTTCCTCATATTAACACTGGAATCATATACCTCTGGAATGAATTTGCCGAAGAATACGAACCTTATGCCCAAGAAAATGTCCAAGACATGCTCTCGAGCCTTTCCAAATCACAAGCCATCATCCAGTCTTTACAAGAAAATATGTACAACGGCACCCTGGAGACAATGATTCTATACGGAGATCAAATCAAAGCATTGTTGGGCACGCTCTTTGTCTCTGATAATATGATCGTAGCACCTCTCGTAAAAGCAAATTTCCTAAAAGGTGCTATTTTGCTCTATAATAAACAAGGCAAAGTTCAACACCGGTCGAGTGTAATTGACTTGCTCAACTCCATTGCCAATCTTGTTGTGGAAGCCATTGACAATATCAAGCAAAAAGAAGACGACCAGGCACGAGAACGACTCAAACGAGGCGGAGCTGCGATGCGTTGGTAAATCTTAGGCAAATTTCCTGCGTAGTTTCGGGGCCACATCAACCCATCAGCCTCAAAAGGCCTGTGGCTATCTCCGTCGAGAGCTAGCATTCCCAATCAAAAAGAGCCATGCTTCTGCCCTCAGCAGAAACATGGCTCTTGTGTTTTGGTCATGCTATCTTGTCACCAAAAATGCTCCAAGGAGCAGAATCATGGTAGCAATTGTCTTGCGCAAGATATGGCTTTCCTGGAATAATTTGCCACCAATCACCACTGCAAAAAATACAGATATCCGTTTCAGGATCACAGGCAATGCAACCGCCGGCGCAAGCTGAATGGCCACGATCTCTGCGTAACGATATATAATCGTCACAATCGAAAGGGCTAAGAAATAAGGCCAACTTTGGACCAATGCCTGGTGCAGGGATTCGAGTTTGTTCTTTTGCCATATAAAGATGGCTAAAAAAATCAAAGCTAAAAAATAATGCTCGAGGACCATGAACGCATTGGTAGCTAAATGCTGGCGAAATACCAGCAGACGATTCAAAAGGGATGTGATGGTGAAAAAGATCAAAGCCAGGCTGATGTATAACCCAGGCTTTTTCAAAAAGACAGAAAATGGATCCCAAATTTTTTGGTTTTGGCCTAGATTGAGGAGATAGACACCAATGGTCAAAAGCACCAGCCCTAAAATGCGATATTCATTCAATGACTCTTGCCATAGCAAGAAAGCCACAATCGCTGTGATGCCTGGGGTAAGGACGAGCAAAGGGAGCGCTGAACTGAGTTCCAAATTTTGAATGGCAGACATTACGCAAAGGAATGCTGCGGCACTCAAGAGTGTCTTGATGAGCAATACCCAAATATGGATTTGGGTGATCTCGGAAAAATTGACTCCAGGCAAAAATCCTGTGGCCAAGATAGCATTGAACACAGCAAGTACCATGGTGAAACATAACACTTTTTGCTGAAATAAAATCTTTTTTTCCAAGATCGCAGCAAAGGCCGAAAATAGAGCTGAAATAAGAGCTAATGTGACCCAATCCATAGTGTAAACCTATTCTTGATTGCTATAGTTTGCGGGGCGGATAGTTCTTGGCAAGAATGTAACCCAATCCATAGTGTAAACCTATTCTTGATTGCTATAGTTTGCGGGGCGGATAGTTCTTGGCAAGAATGTAACCCTAGTCTTGATCGCCAGAATGCTCACGATAGTATGCTTCCAGGTAATGGTGGCACTGCTGTGGGCGATACAGATCATTGAGCACAGCCTTGGCCATGGCTTCACAGGAAAAATAGCCACAGGCACCACAATTTTTAATATCCTGCGGCTTTGTTTTGCCCATAGCTTCATGCAAAACTGTGATCATGTCTGCGGTTGGAGTTTGCAATGCTGTGAATGCGGCAGAACGATCTTCATAAGACCTTTCAAAATCCTGGGATTTCATGGCTGAAAGAAGCTTGGTGAGTGATGCCAATGCTTCAGGACTTGGATAATACTTTTCTTTGTGTTTTTCCAAGCGTTGTTGCTGCAATCGCAGGATATCATCTGTGGTACGCTCATCATAGATCGTTCCTGTGCCTCGGTTGCAACCGTGGCGGCAATTTAGCACATCCACTAAAATAACTTCGCAGCCACCTTTTTGGATCTCTTTTTCAAGCTCATCCAAAAATTCATCATACACTTCCTTGCCTTCAATCCTACGAATTTGGTGTGGTTTCAAAGGCAATCCATAGCGTTTGAACGTTTCTTGCAACCCGCCTGGCTGGGAAAACAAAAGGCCACGTTCTGCTTCCATAGGGCCATCAAAGCCTGTGCTAGGGAAGTTTGCCAGATCAATTTTTTGAGCAGCCAGATATTCCTTAATTTTGCCAATCGTCACATTGTAGTGAATTTTGCCATGTGTGTTGGGGTCCATGAATTCTCGCTTTTTCGCTAGGCAAGGGCTTAAGAAGGCAAGCTTCATACCTGGGTGATGTTGATGCACCCATGTTGCAATATCCATCACTGGGCTACCTGTCGGTGCCAAATGCTGGATCAATTGAGGACGATAGGTCTCAATATACGAGACAACAGCCGGGCAAGGCTGTGCAATGATCGGTGTTTTAGCCCCTCTTTCTAGGGCTTTGACATATTGATATGTGGTGATTTCTGCACCAAACGAAACGTCAAATGTCATGGTCACTCCAAGGCTTTTGAGCCATCCCAATAGATTGGGCAATTGACCTGGGAAATTCACATCCACAGCAGGAGCCACCAAAACACCGATTTTTTCATGCTGTTGCAAGGCTTGCAAGAATTCTTCTGTATCATCTAATGGAATGCGTGCTTTATGAGTGCACGCTTTGATGCATTCGCCGCAACCAATGCACAAGTCATGGTTGACTTGAATGCCCTCTGTGATTTTCGAGGCATCATTGCAGTATTTCACTGGACAAGCTGCAATACAAAGGTGGCATTGGGTGCATTTTTCTTTATCAATCCCAATGACGGCTGGTAATTTATACTGGGGTTCTGACATACAATATTATTCTCCATGGTTAAAGTGATAGATTGATCAATGTTGGTTTCGTGGTCTGTTAAGTAAGCTTTCGAGCGTGTAGTTTTGATTGTGCGTAAAACAGTATGCAGAGCGTTTTGTGATAAGCGCTAGCATAGTGCCAACGGCTACAACGCTATGATGCATACAGCAAGAATTTCGCTCATTATGTCTGAAAATAGACTCAACAGGGACTTAAGATTTTATTTAACAGACCATAGAGATCAAGTACATTTTTGTTGAGCAATACAAGCTACTTTTGCCCTTGTTTTTTTGCTTCTGCAGTTTCACGTTCTAATTGTAATAATGCTTTCTGGAACTTTTCAATATACTCTGGGGCATCTGGCAATGACTCTGCTTTTTTAGAATGAATTAAGGTGAGCATCGCGAGCCTCATCTGTGCTTTTATCCCTCCGATTGCTTTTGCTTTGGCAAAAAAACTGACTAACTGGTGTCCCATATTTTCCTCCAAAAAACACAAAAAAAGAAAATAGTAAAAGGAATATTCTAAAATGCTAAAATATCATTGTCAATCAAAAAATGTATCTTCAAAAAATAGAAGTATCTTAATGTATTCTTCAGGATCATGCAAGTTTTTTTCGCGCTTCTCTCAAAACTTCAACAGTTCTTGTTCAATTTTAGTGACTTACGATGTTTTTTTCTTCAATTGTTCCAAAGCCAGTAATGTGCCACCAATGACACTCCAAGGAATGGCAAAGATCGCAATGCTCAAGCCAATTGTCTTGATTTGGAACCTGGAAAGATGAAATCGGGTGAGGTCTAGCCAAAAATCCTGCAATGGAATTTCAAGAGGAGGAATGAGCAGAATCAGGATCGAGGCGGCCCCAAATCCATAGAGAAGCCATCGGTATTCCATGGCTCTTTTCTTGCGCTCCCAATAGGAAAGGCCTTTACGGATTAAGACAAATTCAACATAGCTAAATGCGGTTTGATAGGATACCCAGAAAAAGCCAATGATTTGGCCAATGACTGGGACAAAGCACAAGCAAAGGACTACGATAGCGGTTAACCCAAAAATGGGAACAAGAATAAATTTTCCCAACAATTCCTTAAAAAACGAAAGGCTTTTTACTTTGGGAGGGTATCCAAGCTTGGCTTCTTCTGTTTTCATGGAAAGCGCGCGTTGTGCAGGTGCACTCAAAAAATTCATCAAAATCATGAGCAACAAAGCTAAAAGCCCAACTGTTGAATAGATGATGAATCGTTCCACCCAGGCTTCCCATGCATCAGGCAAAATCGAGATGATCCATCTCAAAATTTTATGATCACCCCAAAAAGACTGTTCGTAAGAGCGATATAATGTCCAAATACCATCGGCTGTGATAAAGGCAACAAATCCTGGCAAAATCATATATAGCCAAATAACGGGGTGTTTTGTGAAAAAAACAATGGCTTTGATATAATATCCAAAGCCTATGATAAACTGCTGTAATTTTTGCATCGTCCAGCCCTTTTTATAAAATTTTAAAAATAAGGATTATCCGCAGGTTTTATAAAATACAAAACAAAACTTTTAATAATTTTAAGTTTTAATTCAACCTGCGGATAACTCATGCAAATCTCTCGTTAGTCTTGGCTCCAAACAGATTCTCGCGTGTTAATCTGCGGGATAACTGGTCTAAATACAAAGATTTTGGGAGTGCCGTCTGAATTTTCAAATCTCTCGTTAGTCTTGGCTCCAAACAGATTCTCCGCGTGTTAATCTGCGGGATAACTGGTCTAAATACAAAGATTCTGGTGTGGGAGTGCCGTCTGGATTTTCGACCCAGTCTTCTGGGCTTGTGCCTTCAGCAGACGGGCCTGCAAGAGCAGTGACCACGATTATTTTTTTGGCACCAATGACGTAACCATAACCATATTGCCAGGAAAGCAACATGCTGAGGCCATCGCCTCGAATATTCCAATACACGCTTTGGGTGACCGAATGGCCTGCTCCAGTGCTCCAATCTCTTCGATTGCCGCCATACCAGCCATCTTTGAGGTAGCATTGATCCACTAGACACGCAGTGGCGATGGAATGATGATATTCGCAAAACCCTGGTACGCCAATCTTATCTTGCATACTGGTGAATGACCAACCTTTTTGGCTTGTGCATTGCAAGAATACGCATCCTGTGGTGCCAAACCCCCAATTTTGGATGAAATTATGCCTACCGGCTGATGCAAAGCATTTTTCAATCAGGACTTCGCTGCATCGGGTAATTTCAAAGAGATACCCGTTTCCGTTTTCACCTCGATTTTGTGCGTTTTCCATTTTGCAGCCAGTCACTGTAACCCGTTTGGAATCAGCAATCCGAATTCCTTTGGACTGTAAGTGATACGACTTAGCTTCATAAGATGTAGTGCCAAAAGAAGCAACATCTTTGATCCAGCAGTCTTTGACACCTTCCATGCTAATGGCTTGGCAACTTTTTTCTTGCCATGCACTTTCCCAGTCACCAGCATTGCCAATGCTCAATGACTCCAACCCGCATTCTTTTAAATACTTGCTTTGTTTGCGAATGCTAGCTTGATCGCGTGTTTTTGCAATATATCGTGTCGGGACATCTATGACTACTTTGCCTGCAGCTTCGTCTATTTCCACAATTTTGCGTAGGAAAAAGGGTTGCCATTGGTTGTTGAAAGCTTTCCAGGTGCCAGTCATGCCATGTTCTGCAATAAAAGCTTCTGTGATCACCCAGCCAATGCTAATATCATCTCCTACCTTTAAATCGCCCACAGTTTGCAGGAAGATTTCTTTAGTACTTTGGGGAGCATCTTGCCTCAGTGGCATATCTGTGGAAGATACCACACTGCCTTTGAACAAAATATGGCTCTTGTAGCTCATGCCCACTACTTTGGTAAACTGAAGCTTGGTTTTAAATAAACCATCTCCTCGTAACACAATGCCAGGTTGATTGATGAGCAAGAGGCCATCGCAACGATATAGTCCGGTAGGAAGATACACAATGCCGCCACCTGCTAAACTTACTTTTTGAATAGCAGCTTGAATTGCTTGAGTGGCATCAGTTTGGCCAGATGGATCTGCATTGCATTCTAAAACAGCATCCACCACAATTCCAGGTATGGTGGTTGGAATAGGATGTTCGCCGTTTCGATACCCTGCGTATGAAAAATCATGCAGAAATCGGCCTTGATTATCTTGATAGCCTGGCTCCCAATCACTTGGGTATAGAGCACTGCGCCAAGTTTGTGCCATTAAAGGACATGCGCAAAGAATAAGTACGATCAAACATTCAATTTTAGATAAACTTAGGTACATCTTTTACCTCCTTATAAAATGATGAACTAAGTTATTTTCGCAAACTTTGCTCAAAAAAGCAAATGGATTTGGTAGTTAGAAAAATCATTGTGTTCCTGATTTTCTTCTTGCAATTTTTTACAATTGAGATAAAATGAGGGAAGCCTCATATAGGCAACTATCTAAAGAGAGGAAAACTATGGCAAATTCGCCTGAATTTAAGATTACGCCCGCTCGTCGTACCCAAGAGATCACCTATGCTGTGAGAGATGTCCTTTTAGTGGCTGAAGAAGCTAAGAAAAAGGGCAAAGAAATGATTTATCTTAATATAGGCGATCCTAATAAATTTGATTTTGATATCCCAGAACATTTGATTGAAGCAGCGTATCGTGCCATGAAATCCAGGCAAAATGGATATGCTCCATCTCCTGGAGTAGAAGAAGCCTTAGAAGCAATTCGCAAAGAAGCGCATCGAAAAGGCATTCAAGATGTACAAGATGTGTTTACAGCGTATGGTGCGAGTGAAGCTATTGAAATTTGTTTGTCTGCATTAGCAGATACAGGGGATAATATTGTTCTACCGTCGCCTGGATATCCATTATATTCTGCGATCAATTCCAAGCTCAACGTAGAATCCAAATTTTATCGTTTAAACGAATCAGAAGATTGGCAACCTGATCCTGAAGATATTGCACGTCAAGTAGATCAACGGACTAAAGCAATTGTACTGATCAACCCGAACAATCCCACTGGGAGCATTTATTCCAAACAAGTATTGCTGGATATTTTGGAAATTGCTCGCAAGAACCGAGTTTTAGTTTTTGCAGATGAAATTTATGATAAGATTTTGTTTGACCAAAAGCAGCAGATATCCATTGCATCTTTAGCAAAAGATGTTCCTATAATTACGTTTGGTGGGCTGTCTAAATGCTATCTTGCTCCAGGTTGGCGTGTCGGTTGGGCAATTTTGAGTGGCCCTGCTAATGTGCTGAAAGATTACCAAGCCGCTATCCACAAAATGACACGAGCCAGGCTTTCTATATGCAACCCAATGCAGTTTGCAATTCGGCCTGCACTGGAAGGGGATCATAAACATCTGCATGATATGATCCAAAAATTGCAAAAGCGTCGAGACATCACATTTGAACGTTTAAACAAGATCAAGGGAATTTCTTGCGTCAAGCCTACAGGCGCGTTCTATGCTTTCCCAAAGATTCATATCTCCATGCCAGATAAAGAGTTTGTAGAGCGTCTTGCACGTGAAACAGGCGTAATTGTGGTGCATGGCTCAGGCTTTGGTGAAAAAGCAGGTTCAAGCCATTTCAGGATTGTATTTTTGCCTCAAGAAGAAATTTTGGAAAAGGCATATCAGCGCATTGAAAATTTTATGAAAACACTGTAGCGCGCTGAAATCTCATCAGATGCTTCTCATGCACGCATGGGAAGCATCCGTAGCGCGAACCAAGCACCACGTGGATCATCATCGCTTGGACGCAATTTATGGAATTGGAGTTTTGCATGGAATATCAAATTTTAAACTCTGCAGAGAAATACGCAAGTCTAAGCATAGACAGTCGAAAGCAGCAGCAACAATCTTGGCAAAATTGGGAAATTGGGCAGATCATTGATGAAAAATATGAGATTTTAGATATTTTGGTCCAGGACAGCAAAAAGATTATCTATAAAGTACGACATTGTCAATGGAATATCCCTCTCGCTGTGCGCAGTCAAATCGAACGAGAGAGCCAAGTACGTTTTTTTCATCAAGCAGAACGCTGGGTAGAATTAGGAAAACATCCGAATATTGTAAGCGCGTATTATGTGCAGCATATCGGTGGAATTCCCCGTCTGTTTGTGGAATATGTGACCAATGCCAAAACCTTGCAACAAGTGATGAACACCACGACATACGACTTACAAATGATTTTGGATATTGGAATCCAGATTGCCTGGGGGATGAACCATGCTCATCAAAAAGATGTACTGCATGGAGATCTCAGGCCTGGCAACATTTTCTTGACAGATGATGGAGAAGTAAAAATCGCTGATTTTAGATCTCGTGAAGGCATTCCGTTGGAATATACAGCTTATATGCCACCAGAGCAATTTGAAAAAGACAAGCCCATGCAACCTTCGGTGGATATTTATTCCTTGGGAGCTGTTTTATATGAACTATGTGCGGGTGAATTGCCATTTAAACTCAAGCAAGCATTAAAGACAGAAGAAATACAGCAAGAATTTCATAACCGTATTCTAACTCAACCACCTCAATCGCCCCATCGCATTAACCCTCATGTTCCGCCTTCACTCTCTGAATTAATCATGCAATGCTTGAATGTAGATCCTCAAAAAAGGCCCGCTGATTTTGAGGTCATCATCACTCGGCTGCATAATATTTACATGGAAATAACAGGATTCCGTTATCCACGAGAAGCACCAGAACCATCTGCTTTAATGGCTGTTGATTTGAACAATCGAGCTCTTTCTTTATTGGATTTGCAAGAAGAGCAAAAAGCCGAACAATATCTTGAAGAAGCTGTGCAGGCGGATCCTATGTGCACAGGAGCATTGATTAACTTATATTTATTGCAACTCCGTAAAAATAGAGCTACCTTAGCCCAATTTAGAGCTGAAACACAACGTCTTTTGGAATTAGACCGTGAAGTAGTAACATTCTATCGAAGCACCATTGCTCTTGAACAAGGCGGATTTTTAGACGATGCAACACGTGAGGTCGAGGAGGCCATAGCTCTTTATCCCAAAAATAGGGAATTGCAACGTGTGCGAGCTCTCCTATATTATCGTCTTGGAAAATACACAGAAGCCTCGGATGTTCTCCAAGATTTATGCGCAATAGACAATCCAACCAAAAAAGATTTATATTATGCAGGCTGTGCCGCACTCTACGAAGGCAAAAAGAAAAAAGCACAGGAATTTTGGGAACGAGGCTTAAAGCTTTCTCCCAATGATCCTGATTTATTATTGGGACAAGCTGTGACCACTGCGATGCAAGGCAGAGTTGAAGAAGCATACCATCAATTCAACCACATTGTCACATCTTATGAACATTTTTGGGCATTGCTTCATTTAGTAGAAATCACAGCAGGCTTTGGTGACTATGTAAAACCTTATGAAAAAGCCATTCCAAACCAAGAGATGGCTAAAAAATTATATTACGAACAACTTTTAAGCAAAGCATCAGAGCTTCCAAGAGTGATTCATGGCTTTTACCATACTTTTGGAAATGAAGGCACTCTCACGCATCGCCTCTGGCCAGAAGGAGTGTTGCCTCTTTGGAATTATGCTCGAAGTTTAGATGGGCATCCTCAAGGGATTAACTGCCTCACACTTTCGCATGATGGCCGTTTAGCTGTGGCTGGCGGTGGTGATTCTGAAATCAAGATTTGGGACATTGAATCTGGAAAATGCAAAAATACTTTGACTGGCCATGCTGAGGGAACCACTCAAATTGCCATTAGCCATGATGGGCATTTGGCTGTCTCTATTGGTCGAGATACCTCTGCACTTGTATGGGATCTCATCAGCGGCGAATGTGTGTCTGTGCTAGAAGGCCATGTTCGGGATATTACAGCGATTGCTGTAACATATACTGGTTATTTGGTTACAGGCAGTTTGGATAAAACATTAAGGGTTTGGGACCTCGGCGGTTTATCTTGCCGAAAAATTTTAAGAGGACATAGTGATAAGATCAACTCCATTGCGGTGACCACAGATGGCCATTTAGCGATCTCTTCTGGAGAAGATTGTCTCATTGGCATTTGGGACATTGAACAAGGCGCTGCCATTCGCTTCTTAGAAGGGCATCGAGAAGGCGTGACTTTACTGGCAATTGGCCACCATAATCAGTGGTTTGCCTCAGCGAGTTGGGATCAAACCATACGAATTTGGGACATTGAATCTGGAAAATGCAAAGCTGTCTTAGAAGGCCATACAGGCACCATCAACTGTCTTGTGGTCACAGCCGACGGCAATAGAATTATCTCTGGCAGTGAAGACAAAACGATCAGAATTTGGGATGTGCAGCAGGGCCATTGTCTTCAAGTTCTTAAGGGCCATAAAGTAGATGTTACTTCCTTAGCATTATCTTCGGATGATGTTTACTTGATTT
This sequence comes from Planctomycetota bacterium, assembly GCA_022710345.1. GTDB lineage: Bacteria > Planctomycetota > Uabimicrobiia > Uabimicrobiales > JABWCH01 > JAKLHB01. Next base: position 3,799 of record JAKLHB010000061.1, on the reverse strand, counting down.
CCAGCAGTTGGGATCATACATTGCGGATTTGGCACTTAACAAGTGGCGAGTGTATTGCCACACTTGAAGGGCACACAGACTTAGTGAATGTGGTCGCTATCACCTCGGATGATCGTTTCATTATTTCTGGTGGTGATGATCCAGTACTGCGCGTGTGGTGTGATTTGACGGCATTGCCTTGTCCTATGCTTGATGAACCTCCATTGTCCTATTTGCTTCAAAGCCCAAGATCACAACAAGGCAATTTTGAAACACAGAGAAAAGTTGAAAAATTGATTGCCCAAGCTGAAACTACGATCAAAGAAAATAAAACCGAAGAAGCAATGCAAATTTATAGGGAAGTCCAAAATATTGAAGGATTCCATGAAAATACCAAGGTCTTGAATGCAATCTATGAAACTGCATTTAAAGGCAATCTAATTCGGAAAACGCCCAAAAGTATTTGGCAACATCGTGTTTTAAAAGGCCATACAGGAAATGTCACTTGTTTGGCGTTGTCGCCTAAGGAAGATATTGTTGTTTCTGGGTCCAAAGATCATACATTAAAAATTTGGGAGATTCAAACAGGCAATTGCTTACTTACACTAAAAGGTCATCGTGGGCCAGTTGCATCTGTTGATATTAGCCCCAATGGAAGGTTCGTGCTCTCTGGAAGCCAAGATAAGACATTGCGACTTTGGGAACTAGAAACTGGCCGCTGCATTCATTGCATGGAAGGCCATGATCTATGGGTTGAACATGTCCTATTTACACCCGATGGCCGCCGTGTGATTTCTGGAAGCAGGGACAACACAATCAAAATTTGGGAACGTAAGAATGGCCATAAGCTTTATTCTCTCACCAGCCATAGCGATCTGATCAGTTGCCTTAAAATTACACCCGATGGCCAATACATTGTTTCTGGCAGCCATGATCGAACCCTGCGGATTTGGGAAACCGAATCTGGCCAGTGTTTGCATAATCTGGAAAAGCATACAGAGCACGTCAAATGCATCACGTGCCATCCTACAAAGCCTTTGATGCTGTCTGGTGGATGGGACGGGCGGATGTATCTATGGGACATCCAAAAAGGGGAATGTATTTGCGAATATGCAGGCCATGAAAATTGGATCAATGATGTTTGCATCACACCCGATGGAACACGTGTCCTTTCAGCCAGCCTAGATAAGACTGTAAAAGTCTGGAATCTTGAAACTGGAGAATGCCTTGCTGTACTCAAGGGCCATATTCAAGATGTATATCAGATTGCGATCTTGGATCAAGGCAGATTTGCTGTTTCAGGTAGTTGGGATAAAACAGTTAGAATCTGGGACCTCACTCGTTTTGAAGCATGCTCCGTGCTTCAAGGCCATACAGCAGAAATAACCGCAGTGAAGACACTGGTGAATAGTCGCTATGCACTGACTACGGGTAAAGATCAACAAATCATCATTTGGGAATTTGATTGGAACTGGGAACCCAGTACAACTCAAACAAAATAAAAAAATTTTATACATTAACTTGGCCCACGACTCTTGTGGGCCAATCTTTTTTAAGAAAAAGATAGTATGCCAATTGCAATTACTTGTGGTTGTGGGCAAAAATTTGTTTTTGAGGACAGATATGCCCAGCAACAAGCACGATGCACCCAATGTGGGAATGTATTTTCTATTCCTAAGCAGCCTGAACAATTAAATTTATTTTTCTATTATCGTTGGTCTAAGCAATTACCTAGTACTAAGCATTTCAAATCCATTTTAAGTATTTTGCAACATGAATTACTTTGCTATTGGGGGTATGCGATCGCATGCCAAGCTGAAGCTATAGATTTAGCACATTTTGCAGGCTTTGAAGCCTGGTACACTCGATGGAAAGATACGTGGCAAGAATTAAATCGCCCTAAAACTGCTGCACAAGCTAAAAAAATAATGGGCCGATTCGCCACCTTGTCGGAGGAATTAGGTCAATATTGTTCCCAGGAAGGATATAGTTTTGGCCATTTCCCTGAAATTGAAATTTTAGAGCAGCAATTGCATGTATGCAAGACTGCAGAAAAAGCATTCCAATTGTATGAAACTTTGGATCATTATGTTCATCAGAACATTCCTCTTCTTCAATTTTATACTCAATTTCGCTGGCCTTTGCTTGGTGTATGTTTGAGCTTTTTGGCATTTTTTCTGCTGGATTGGTCTGGGTTCCTGGCTATGATCACATTTTTAGCTGTTGTATGGTGCATCAAGGTTGTGAGCCCTCAAATTTCAGAATATGTTGTGAAAAAATTTTTGCAGCATACATGGGAGCATAATATTGGAAATTCTGAAGTTCCTCTTACAGAAGAAATGGTTCAAAATTGGCTCCTTTGTATTTTTCAGCATCGTTTATTAAGGCCATGGGCCTATCAACCACCGGCTGCAGTCGAGTTCCCAGAAAAATACACCAGCAGATTTATCTTAGACGTGCCTTTGAACCAAGATGAGATGCAACAATTTGAATTGCGAGTTCAAGAAGAGGTTTCCGAATGGTATCATCGTTTATATAGTTTCTGCCGCGATTCTCTTCAACATCCAGGTGCCTTCAAAGTTTGTTTTGTCTATATAGAACACCTGCCTTGGCTCAATCCATTTGTACGACAATTGCAAAACTTTTTACAAGGGGTCAACAAACGCTATGGTGCTGAAACTTTTGCCATTGCAAGGCCCACTCTGATTCCGCAAGGCAGTTTAGGCGGCCTTCTATATGGAATAGCACCTTTGCTTGCTCCCCAAAATTTATCTGATGCACTTTGGGTTTTGATCTCTAATTTGTTTTCGATCAGTTGCTTAAGCTTGCAAATTTATGATAAAAAAAATGTTTATACAGGGCAACATATTAGCCCAATTCCTGAACTTACGCAAGCTTTATCACTTTGCTTATACACACTCGCTGCTAGACGGCCATTGCTTATTGTGCTAGATCGTTTGGATTGCAGCGATTGCCTCACCTTAGATTTCTTAAAAATACTTTTGCAAGGACAGTCTCAACATCGTCTGGGCATTGTTCTCTCGTATAGCAAAGAAAGCATGCTTAAAAATCGTTCGCTCAGAGAAACAATTACTCAATTGCAAAGATATAGTCAATGGCAAACACCAGAAATTGAGCCAGACATTCTTTCAAAGTCCAATATTTTGCTACAAAAAAAGCAAGTTTGGGAATCTTTGGAATATATGGCCACTACCTCGGTAACATCTAATCTAGCTCAACTCGTTGGACTACAAGCCAAGGCTGGACTTGGCAAAAGTTTTTTAGGACGGAAAATCCAGCAGACATTTGGCAAAGGCCAATTTTGGTGCACGTATTACTGTTATATTCATCAAGAGCCTAGTTGCCCGCATATTTTTGGACCTATTCACACTTTGCTCCATAGTATTTTGGAACAAAAAACAACATTGACACCTGAGCAGATGATAGAAATCGAAGCATTAGTGCAATGTTTGGACCTCCAATTTGACCAGTCTAAGCAAAGTTCAGCATTAGAACCGCCTGCCCAAAAACAGGATATTCTAAATAAGATCGTTGGTATATGCAAAATATTGGCTAATCATAAACCCATCGTTCTTTTTATAGATGATGCTCATTATGCAGATTCTAGCATGCTACAAGTTCTACAAGCTTTGGCCGAAGTTTCTGCCCCACTTTTTATAATTTTTGCTTTTGATTTAGACCAAGCTGCTCCTTCATTCCAAGTATTTTTGCAAGAAATACGACAGCATAAAAATTATACAGAATTTACGTTAGCCGCACCTGAGATCCATGAAATGCTGGATTATCTCAATCAAATCTT
>JAKLHB010000609.1 GCA_022710345.1 Planctomycetota bacterium | reverse complement strand
CTGCTTTTGCTTTGTCAAGTTCTGCTTTTGCTTTGTCAAGTTCTGCTTTTGCTTTGTCAAGTTCTGCTTTTGCTTTGTCAAGTTCTGCTTTTGCTTTGCCAGCCTCGGCTGCTTTTGCTTTGCCGGGTTTTAGTGTTTTTTCTTTGTCAATCTTTTTATCTTTTTTTGTCATCTTTTTGGATGCTTGTTTTTCTTCTGCATTTGATTTTTTGGACATGGTTGGTCTCCCTTAGTTGTTGATCTCACAAACCATAATACTTACATCAAGTATATCTCACACCAGAAAAAAAGTAAAGAAAATTATCGTCCATTCTCCGTAAAAATAAAATCACGTAGTTTGGCTAAAACTTGTTGCAACATCTTGATTTTTCCTCATTGCATCAAAAAATATGGCCAGGGTTTTCGGTTGCCCTACTCACTCTGGCCATAGAGAACCACGCACGGATTCACACAGATCACAATGCAAAAGATAACGCTTTACACCAGCGAGGCACACGTTAAATAAAATATGGCCAGGGTTTTCGGTTGCCCTACTCACTCTGGCCATACCAAGGTATATTCGTCTGCAACGCAGGAGAACTCTCGTATAAGATTGCACTGCAGCAAAGTTTTTTGCTCGATCAAGCAAAGCCGCTGTTACGATTTTTCTTTGCCTCGTATAAGATTGCACTGCAGCAAAGTTTTTTGCCGCGAAGCGGT
>JAKLHB010000608.1 GCA_022710345.1 Planctomycetota bacterium | reverse complement strand
AAAAATTCGGCTGGGTATATCTGTGGCAAGGCCATCCATCACAGTCTGGTAGTCAGCCAGCGCGATCTTAGGCACCTTGAGCTTAAAATTTCGGTGCAAAAAGTATTCTTCGAGCTTGCCAGCCAATTGTTTGTATGCGGCTTGTAATTTTTCATCCTCGATTTGCTGAGGAATCATGATCACGAGATCTTTTTGCAGCAGAGCTTTGATGTCTGACTGGCTTTCAAAGGTGTTGAATATTTTGGGCTGGTTTATTTTGCAGCAGATCTTCACTTTCCAGAACTCACTTTTGCTTTGCTCTGGGCTGACACTTTCCAGGATTTCCATCTCCGAGATAAAACCTTCCGCATTGGCAGAGATTTGGTCTTTCACTAACACAAATCCCTGCACTTCGGTTTTGGCAGACACAAACACTCCGTATGCCTGGAGAAGCACAATTTTTTGGGCATCGCCAATGGCCGCGTCTCTGGTTTTGCCATAGCCTATGGCATAGAGACGATCTAACTCTGCAGCCATCACTGATTTGCTTGGGGGCTTTTCTTGAGACAAATGCGATCCAGGCTGCTCTTGCGCAAACAGGCTCCAGAAAAATACGATGCACCCTGCTAAACTCAGGCTTATGTTGATCGCAATGGTGACATTCCATTTCACACGAGAACGTCTTGGGGGAATTTCGGATTCGAATGGTATGTGTTTGGGTGCTTGC
>JAKLHB010000607.1 GCA_022710345.1 Planctomycetota bacterium | reverse complement strand
GAAGTATGGCTACACATCAGCCCCTGTATCGTCTCGGTCCTTGTTTTAGTGGATGTTTGGTGGGTACATTGCAATGAATCAATCAAAATCATCAATTCAGTCTAGAGTCTCGGTCCTTGTTTTAGTGGATGTTTGGTGGGTACAAGATGCACCATGGATTTGTCCAGAGTGCGATATGATTTGTCTCGGTCCTTGTTTTAGTGGATGTTTGGTGGGTACGCAATAATGTTACCGCTATTACAAAGCATCCTAAATGTCTCGGTCCTTGTTTTAGTGGATGTTTGGTGGGTACTGGATGAGGTTCGGGAAATGGTTCGAGGAGGAATCGGATGTCTCGGTCCTTGTTTTAGTGGATGTTTGGTGGGTACATTCGATTGACATGGGGGTCGTTTGCAAAAACGAAATGTCTCGGTCCTTGTTTTAGTGGATGTTTGGTGGGTACACCTCTAAGCATTATGTAAATAATGCTATAGATATGTGTCTCGGTCCTTGTTTTAGTGGATGTTTGGTGGGTACTCATGTAAAGGATACTGTAGTTCTAAAGAACCAGGTGTCTCGGTCCTTGTTTTAGTGGATGTTTGGTGGGTACCGTGATTGTATCCAAGAAGCCATAGGAGATGGGATGTCTCGGTCCTTGTTTTAGTGGATGTTTGGTGGGTACGATAGAAAAAACAGTTGGCCAACTCCGAGAAGAGTTATATGTCTCGGTC
>JAKLHB010000606.1 GCA_022710345.1 Planctomycetota bacterium | reverse complement strand
CAAACAGATTCAATACAATATCCAGCATGAGTAAACCAATCTGGGCAGTATAGCAATTTTTATATTGAATTCAATCGGGAAGCGCAGTAATTGGGCATTATGGCAATCTGCCATTTTGCCTTTTCTTTTGTGTTTTTTGCCGCGAAATAGTATTGTTAATTGGGAATTATGCCTTTTCTTTTGTGTTTTTTGCCGCGAAATAGCATTGTTAATTGGGAATTATGGCAATCTGCCATTTTGCCTTTTCTTTTGTGTTTTTTGCCGCGAAGCGGCATGGGGATAAAGCCTGGGGTTTTTAACCCCAGGTGCAGATTGGTCTTTCAGTGCCCTGAAGGGGCACCGGAAACTTCCTTGCCATTTTTACTGGCAACGTGGGTATGGAGCTTTCTCAGTAAGCGAATCTATGACAAATACTGTTGCTAGCTATATTGAACATCAGGAAAAACATCATCAAACTATCACATTTAAACAAGAATTTCTTAAGCTTCTTGAAAGGCATAACATTCCTTATGATGAAAGATATCTTTGGGACTAGCCTGCGTTTTCACTGCAAGGTTTTCCTGTGTCCCATCAGGACACGATAAGCGTTTACATAACCTGGGGTTAAAAACCCCAGGCTTTATTCCCAACCCGCTTCGCGGCAAAAAACTTTGCTTGCAGGGTCAATTTGGAAATTATGGCAATTTGCCATTTTGCCTTTTCTTTTGTGTTTTTTGCCGCGAAATAG
>JAKLHB010000605.1 GCA_022710345.1 Planctomycetota bacterium | reverse complement strand
CAAGAAATGGAAAAACAGACTAAGTTTGACATGGATTCTATGCTGAGCCGTTTGATTGAAAATTTCAACAATAAGCTTGATCAGATAGAACGCAACTTACAAAAAATGCAAGCTACACTCGATGAACGTTTGCCAAAAACTACTCAGCCTGCGCAACAGCCGCCAGATGCAAAGAAAAAGCCATAATGGTTCAGTAAACCTTGCGCCATTCCGCCAATTCCAGCAGACGCTATCGGACGCTTTCTATCCTGCAAAGCACATAGGCAGACGTATATTCTCTTTCGATGGTCTCTGGGGCGCTGCTGAATTGGCACAGGGCAGGTTTTGTGCGGCTTTATCAACAATCGCTTTCAAGCACCTTCCGCCAATTCCAGCAGACGCTATCGGACGCTTTCTAGCCTGCAACGCAACATAGCAGACAACGTACATTCTCTTTCGATGGTCTCTGGGCGCTGCTGAGCCACTCTTTTTTAGGACCAGACATAAGCCTGTCTGGTCTTTGATTTAAATAATGGCGAATTTTCAAAGGCGTTTCATGATTTCAGCCAAAGAACTCCATGATCTAGCGTATTTAGCTAAAATACGTGTGACAGAAGAACAGCAAGCACATAGTGCGCAAGATTTAGAAATGATGTTGCAATATTTTGGATGCTTGCAAAAAACATCATTCCAGCTTGAGCAACCAAACTTCTTTTCACATCTTCTAGGAAGAAAAGACATTGCCATTGATCTTTATCCAAATC
>JAKLHB010000604.1 GCA_022710345.1 Planctomycetota bacterium | reverse complement strand
TGGTTTCCCAAGACTCTAAGAGCAGCATACGCTAGAAGTTTTGGCCATTTGAGTTCTCTGTATAAACCAGTGAATACCGCTTTTGGGTTATATGCAAATTTAAACAGGAGATTTCCGATGGTAACTCAAAAAATTGGAGAAATCTTAGCGCAGCATCTTTCTGAATATGTAGTCATCCGGTATCAACACGCTGACAACACTGGCCTCGTTGAAGGCATTATAGGCGGTGTCGATGCAGAAGCATATATCGTAGAATTAAAAAATCGCAGAGGTGTTGCCTTTTTCGACTATCATGCATTTGCGATTTTTTCCGTGGAAATTCGATCGAAAGATTCAGCCGAATAGTATTTGGGAGACATCAATGTTTTTGCAAAGCAAAGTTGGGATATTTTTATTTGCTAGCATTTCTTTTTTTCTATTTGCAACTCAAGATGAATAAGTTGTATTCAGTTGCTAGAAAAAAATTGAACTTACTAAATTTCACAACATGATGGTACAAGCCATCATGTTGTTGTGAGCCTGCTTTTTTGTTCTAGCAAGGAAAAAATTACTAGAAAAAATTACTTATAATTATTTTGCTATGACCCTAATATGCAAGCAGTTTAAACTCCTTTGAACTTTTGGGTATGAAAGGTCACCAATGAATGAGCTGAGATCCATTTATCTCCAGGTGTGGTTAAAGCATCAGAGGATCAGTTGGAAAAAGCTAAAAAGCGACAAGAGAATATATCTCTTAGCTTTTTCAGTAGTTACTGGAAGTG
>JAKLHB010000603.1 GCA_022710345.1 Planctomycetota bacterium | reverse complement strand
AAACAAGGACCGAGACATCGTAACTATATTCATATTCCATGCCTTTCTGTACCCACCAAACATCCACTAAGTACCCACCAAACATCCACTAAAACAAGGACCGAGACAAAAGGTGTATTGTTGCATAAGCTATCCCCTAGAAACTTTCGTACCCACCAAACATCCACTAAAACAAGGACCGAGACATTCCATAGTTATCCCCCCTATCCCCCTTTTCGTACCCACCAAACATCCACTAAAACAAGGACCGAGACACCTTGGCGGAGCAGCTCCTACTGCCCCTTCGTCCACGTACCCACCAAACATCCACTAAAACAAGGACCGAGACATTTAGAATGAATCTTGAAAATATTCTAAGTATTTTTCGTACCCACCAAACATCCACTAAAACAAGGACCGAGACAAACCTAGTCAGCTTTGTAGGTGACATACCACATATCACCGTACCCACCAAACATCCACTAAAACAAGGACCGAGACAGGGACTCGCTTCGTCTCAATTAGCCCTGGAATAGTTGTACCCACCAAACATCCACTAAAACAAGGACCGAGACATACAGGCGATTCATTTTTCTGGTGTGGGGGCGTTTGCGTACCCACCAAACATCCACTAAAACAAGGACCGAGACATGTTACCCTCGCGGGTAACGCTCTCAACTTCGTATCGTACCCACCAAACATCCACTAAAACAAGGACCGAGACATACTTTCCCCCCAATCCTCTGCTTTCGCAGTTTCATGTACCCACCAAACATCCACTAAAACAAG
>JAKLHB010000602.1 GCA_022710345.1 Planctomycetota bacterium | reverse complement strand
TTGTTCACCGTACCCACCAAACATCCACCAAAACAAGGATCGAGACATCTTTTTTCTTATATTCGCCGTACCCTAATGTCAGTGTGGTACCCACCAAACATCCACCAAAACAAGGATCGAGACAACGTAACTGTGATCGCCGTTGACATAGAAACCGACTTGGTTTGTTGTACCCACCAAACATCCACCAAAACAAGGATCGAGACATGGTGGTACGATCCTGTAAATCAGCATCATCAATGGGGTAGTACCCACCAAACATCCACCAAAACAAGGATCGAGACAACTTCGACTTCCTTGATTTATTCTTCTTCGACGGCGTTGTACCCACCAAACATCCACCAAAACAAGGATCGAGACCGCGAGCGATTTGTCACATTCGGCACAAATCAACAAGTACCCACCAAACATCCACCAAAACAAGGATCGAGACGATAAGCTTGTCCCTATCAGCTCATTAAGCATGTCATCGTACCCACCAAACATCCACCAAAACAAGGATCGAGACCATCAACCATTCGGACGTCTCTGGAGAACTGAATTTAAGTACCCACCAAACATCCACCAAAACAAGGATCGAGACTTATCAGAGAGATATTGATGGATGATTGCGATTTTTTCGTACCCACCAAACATCCACCAAAACAAGGATCGAGACAAGAGCTGCCCAGACAACCTGGTCAATGTTTTTTTTGATGTACCCACCAAACATCCACCAAAGAGGTCTTTCGGTTTATAAAACCGAAAACTTGATTTTACGGCCCTTCCA
>JAKLHB010000601.1 GCA_022710345.1 Planctomycetota bacterium | reverse complement strand
CAAAGCAAAAGCAGAACTTGACAAAGCAAAAGCAGAACTTGACAAAGCAAAAGCAGAACTTGACAAAGCAAAAGCAGCAAAAACCACCAAAGCAAAAACCCCTAAAACTGCGAAAAGCAAAGCAGGCACTAAAAAATCCACCACCAAAACCACCAAAGCGGCGAAAAAAACAAGTGCATCAAAATCGCCCAAAACGATTGCTGCGAAGCCCAAAACTGCGCCAAAACAAAAAATTCCGGCTGTGGCAACAGCCCAAAGCGCTGCGCCTCAAAAAGAAACAGGGATCAATCCAGAAGCCATGCCCTACCAAAACCTGAACCCAGGGGAGCCAACTGCTGCTGTGCCCAAAGCTTCTATTGTAGCAACCCCTGCTGTGGCAACAGCCCAAAGCGCCACGCTCCAAAAAGAAATAGGGATCAATCCAGAAGCGCTCATGTATTATCAAGACCTGACTCCAGGGGAACCAAAGAAATCCCCGTTCTTGGGCACTCAGCTCACGCAGTATAAGCAAAGCCCAAAGGTACAAGAATACATTCAACAGCATAGCAAGGCTAATTTATATCTTCACCAACGCCCTACTATTCTTCGTACCAAAAAAATTGCTGGCTGGGGCGAGGATGTGCCGTATATTTTGTCACGAGAACCTAGTAGCTCATTGCCTTCTTTTACCTTTGTGGGAAGGCAAAATATGTTTGAGATGTTAGAAGATCAACGTGCCAGTGCCCGGCACACTGCCTTGATTGGCATGCGAAAAATGGGAAAAACCACGTTTTTAAAGCGATATTATGATTATTTATTTTCCAC
>JAKLHB010000600.1 GCA_022710345.1 Planctomycetota bacterium | reverse complement strand
CAGGGATGCTGGCGAACCATTTTGTTACCTCTAATAATAGAGTACCCACCAAACATCCACTAAAACAAGGACCGAGACAACATGTTTTTTCTCCTTTGGTTCTTTAAGTTTACGTACCCACCAAACATCCACTAAAACAAGGACCGAGACACCTCACGCCCCCCCAAGGGGGACTTTTTTGTCTCGATCGTACCCACCAAACATCCACTAAAACAAGGACCGAGACACCATATATAGGGGTAACTCCTTTCCAATCTACCCCTGTACCCACCAAACATCCACTAAAACAAGGACCGAGACATAATAAGCTGGCTATTTTGCAAAGGCTCCCTGCATCTGTACCCACCAAACATCCACTAAAACAAGGACCGAGACAAGGCCCCGTTGAATGGATTTCTATTTCTGAATATTTGTACCCACCAAACATCCACTAAAACAAGGACCGAGACAGTTTTTTTCCCCAACCCTAATGCTGTTGGGGAGAAGAGTACCCACCAAACATCCACTAAAACAAGGACCGAGACGTCCTTATGTGCCATCGGCAATTCTAACTATCTAGTTTTGTACCCACCAAACATCCACTAAAACAAGGACCGAGACATATAAATTCCTTTCTATAAATACAGGCTAAAACTGTACGTACCCACCAAACATCCACTAAAACAAGGACCGAGACAAAAATTCTTTCACAGAATGCTGGCGGCTCGCCAGCTGTACCCACCAAACATCCACTAAAACAAGGACCGAGACTTGTGCCCATTCATTCATTACAACATCAAAACCTTTCTGTACCCACCAAACATCCACTAAAACAAGGACCGAG
>JAKLHB010000060.1 GCA_022710345.1 Planctomycetota bacterium | reverse complement strand
TGTTATTTCCCTAGACGTAAACACCGCAGGCCGCGACATCAATTCAATCATTGCCGATATTCGTGAAAGACTGACGGCTATTCCAATACCTGAAAATTTCAGCATCGTGTTTGGCGGCGATTATGAAGAACAGCAAAAAGCATTTTCAGAATTGTTGCTGGGCTTTATACTCTCTCTGGTGCTGGTGTATATGGTCATGGCCTGCCAATATGAGTCACTGCGGCATCCTTTTGTCGTTATGTTCTCTGTTCCTGTCTCTGCAATCGGAGTGATCCTCATCCTGCTCCTTACAGACACGACATTCAATATCCAATCTTTTATTGGCTGCATCATGTTAGGCGGGATTGTGGTCAATAGCGCGATTATCCTGGTTGACCATATCAATCTCCTGCGTGAGCGGGATCAATTTTCACTCCGCGAAGCTATTGAAGAAGCTGGTAAACGACGTTTACGTCCTATCTTAATGACAGCTCTCACAACCATCATTGGCCTTTCCCCCCTAGCTCTTGGCATTGGGGAAGGCGCAGAGGCCCAAGCCCCAATGGCCAGAGTTGTTCTAGGCGGCCTGATCAGTTCTACAATGATTACCCTTGTCTTAGTGCCTGTTATTTACTATCTTTTTGAACATCGGTCTGGGAAGTAGCAGAAGCTTTTTCAGCCACTCGACTTTTGCGGTGTCTTCTAAGCTCGAGAATAATCGCAACAGCAACACCAATGAGAATGATACCCAGCACTGGACGATAAAATAGCCAGGCCACAGCAATCGTGAGACAAGAAAACGCAGCAGCAAGCAAGAATGCTGTGATCCCTACGCCTGCTCCTAGCAAGTTGCCCAAAAATGGCAATACATCGGCAATCACAACCAGAGGATTGAAAATCAAGAATAACCCTAGTAGCATGACTAAGAAACCTACGAGACGCAACAGCCAGGTCAACATGGCGTTTTGCTGTAGCGCAGCCTGGAACATACTTTCTGCGCTATGCGTGCCATAAACTAAAATTTCGATGGTTTTTCCTGCTTTTGTCGAATAAGGACCAAAAGAATTGCCAATTTGCTGGGCGATCACACTCACGGTGAGCGGCTCCACTGCTGCAAAAGCAATCCGATAATCCCCAATCTCAGGACTTACAATGGATTGGCCAATATACAGTTCACCATCTTTCAATTTGCAGATATTCTGCACATTCACTGGTATCTGGTTCCAACGCTCTTGAGTCACAGGAATTGCTTTATAATCCTCGATTTGATGAATCAATGACTCTGATAGCACAAATCCACCCAGAGACACAGACTTCGCCATCATTTGCGCAGACGAATAAATCATGGATGGATTGTGTCGTCCTTTTTCATGAAATTTGCTAGCATCAATGTACTTGGACGACCATACTTTCGTGTAATGATACGTCGTCTTTGTTTCAGTTCCACCACCTATTTTTTTCTCGGTTTTCTCTTCTTTGGTCTCATCCCATTGATACATTTCCACTTTACGGCTTAACTTGATCGCATTTAGCCGAATCCCAAACGTAGGGTCTTGGAGAATCTCGGGAGTATCTGCCTTTCCAACCAAATGCACTAACTTTCCCTGATTCTCTGGCACCACCACATCCGAGGCTACTGACACAACTGCTGCAGCTCCTTCTTTTAAACTTTGCTCCGTGGTAACCGCCCTGTTTTCATTCCAAAAAAGCAGTACAAACGAGATTAGAAAAATAATAATCCCTGCTATTAATCCTTTGAAAGAACTTTTGATACGACTAAACCAAGACTGAGACGATACTGTCGTTGAACTTGAAATTTCCATAAGAATTGCCTTTCAAAAATACACGTGCTAAACCGTGACGGATACAAATACGGTTTTTCTTCAGGCAATACATGTTCTTCTTAAGAATTTTGATGTATGCAAGAGGAAAATGTGAACTTATTTATCCTATTATAGGCCAATTCTTAGCTAATTCAAGAGAAAAATGTCTGATGATCATGTTTTTTGAAGGCCCACCAATCTTGCTAAAACTAACCAAAGCTTCTTCATAAAAAAATAAGTACCAGTTATGCAGACTGGTACTTATTTTTTGCTGGATCAATGGACAGTTACCTGCCAATTCTGGGGCTTTACCCCAGGTAGGTCTCCTGAACTAGCTACGAGGTTAAAACAGAGCTCTTGATTGGGCGTTCATCAAAAGGTGGCGATGTCAACGGGCAACTAGGGCCGTTTTAGTTGAAAACGGGCAACAAATCCAAAAATTCCGATGACCATGAGGAAGAGTACAGATGGCTCTGGGACTGGGACTGTGCCTATGCCAGTTGCATATTGGATATTATCAAGACCAATGGTATCTCCACCGCCTTGTGTGAAGGTAAAAACAACGGATCGGATGTTTCCGGTGGTAGATAGAATGCCCATGTAGTAAACATTGCTATTTTGGAAGTTGGTGCCAGCGGCACGAGTGAAAGAACCCAAGGAAACTCCGCTGGAGTTAAATGCCTCTATTTTGGCAGTGGTATCCGTAAAAAGGTCAATGGTTTGGAATCCCACGGCTCCTACATCAGTACTAAAAGCAATCGTAAAGGTGCCTGAGTTTGTGAGATGGATATAACGAGAGGAAACATGCAATCCTTCACCTGGTAATGAGGCAGTGACATTTCCTTGACTGGGTCCCACACCTGTTGCAAAGACATTGGGACAAGTCGTGGATAGAGTTGCAATTCCAGTCGTGCCTAAGCTATGGGCTTCAAAATTGAGGCTGGAGTTTATGGTGCCTCCTAGCGCAAGGACTTGGCTGGCCCATGCAGTGGAGTTAATAGCGGCTGTATCAATAAAGCCGATAGTAGCACCATAAACAAATGAAAAAAATGAAAAAACTATAAAAAAACATATACTTTTCATCATAGTTACACCTCTTTCAAAGAAGACTCATAAGATAATTCCTTAGATACACAGCATAAAATACTTTCTGAAGTAACAAGATAATGATCACCACAATTCCTTAGATGCACAGCATAAAATGCTTTCTAAGGTGACATCACCTTGGTTTGGAATGTGTTCAATAAACTTGTGGCTTAGCTCTTGCTATTGGTGCAGTGATTTGGTTTAATTTTACTATACAATGCTTTTTTTGTCAACAATTTTTTGTCAACAAGAATTTTATATCTTTGAGACAGATCATTCATTTTGTTTTAACCCAAGGCATGAGAAAGGCCAAAAGCATGTCGAACTTTACCAACCTGGTGGAGATGAGTCAATTTTGGGCTCAGCAAAAGCCAGGCGCTATGGCGTATGTATTTCTTGATTCTAATGGAAAAGAACAAAAGTTGACCTATCTGGCCTTGCATCAAGGGGCAACAAAGATTGCCGGAATTCTGCAAGCATCGTACGAACGCGGGGATCGGGCGTTGTTGTTGTATCCGCCTGGCTTAGATTTTATCATGGGCTTTCTAGGCTGTTTGTATTCAGGATTGATACCTGTCCCTGCATATCATCCAGAGCCTGGAAGATTGAATCGCACCATAGAAAGATTAGCTTTGATTTTGGAAGATAGCCAAAGTCAGTGTGTTTTGTCGAATTCTAATGTGTTCAAACAATGGCGGCGCATGCAGAGTGCTCAGGCTTTGAAATTTTTAAGCCATTTGCCTATTGTAGGAAGCCATATTTCGAAAGCTCTGGGCAGCCATGTTTCCATCCAGCAAGAGTGGGTCATCACGGATGAAATTTCAAGGCATGAACCTTATACCCCCGTTGGCATCGTGGGCACAGACATTGCGATGATCCAGTACACATCTGGTTCTACAGGTGAACCCAAGGGCGTGGTTTTGAGCCATGCAAATATCTTGGCCAATGAAGCCATGATTGCTGAAACTTTTGGCCATGATGCACAAAGCATTGTCCTGGGTTGGCTTCCGATGTATCATGACATGGGTCTGATTGGCAATATTCTGCAGCCGTTGTATATGGGAATTCCAAGCATTTTACTCGGTCCGCAGACGTTTTTGCAGAACCCGATCATCTGGCTGCGTAGCATGAGTAAATACAAAGCCACAACGAGTGGCGGCCCTAATTTTGCTTATGAAATTTGCTGCCGCAAAATATCAGATGCAATGAAGGCTGATCTGGATTTAAGTTCATGGAAAGTAGCATTCAATGGATCTGAACCTGTACGCGCATCCACCATGCGCAAGTTCACAGCCGCATTCCAGGCGTATGGATTTCAGCCCAGTGCGTGGCTGCCTTGCTATGGCTTGGCTGAAGCCAGTCTTTTGGTAACAGGCATTCATCAGGCCCAAAGTGTGTGGCTGGATCGTAGCCAATTGGATCAAGGTCAAGCAGTGATTGTTCAGGAAAAGATCGAGTCATCAGGCCCGCGAAACGAGTTTGTGAGCCATGGCACGCCTGATCCACGGCTCACAGTTCGCATTGTAAATCCAGAAACCAAGGCTATATGCCCAGAGCACGAGATTGGGGAAATCTGGGTGCATGGGCCAAGTGTTGCTTTGAAGTATTGGAAAAAACCGGATGTAACAAAAGCTATATTTCAGGAATCCCTGGCGCAAGAGCCAGGCACATTTTTGCGTACCGGAGACCTTGGATTTTGGCACAATCATGAGTTGTTTATCACAGGCAGGATCAAGGACTGCATCATCATTCGAGGCAGAAATTTTTATCCACAAGATATGGAAGCCTTGGTGGAAAAGTGGTTATGTTTGTTGCTTCGGGCTGGCTGTGGAGCTGCATTTTCCATTGAAGTGGAGGATTCTGAACAATTAGTCATTGCTTATGAAGTGCAGGAATCCGCGATCTTAGGCATGGTCAATCCTCCAAAAGTGCTGAATGATCAGCAAAAAGCAATGCTGGACAATGCTTGTGATCTCATCATCACACGGATGCGACAACATATCACACAAGAATATGGAATTAGCCCTTATGCGATCGTTTTGCTTCGACCTCATCAAATTCTCAAGACTACGAGTGGGAAAATCCAACGCCAGAGCTGTAAAAAAGCTTATTTGCAAAAAACTTGGGAAATTCTGGCTGAATTCAAAGCCGCCCAAATTGCTGAATTAGCTGATCCTAAACTCTTGCCCATGTTTTGGAATGCGCATCGTTCATATCAAATCCAGTGGGTGGAATCTTATCTTGCGGAACAAATTCAACAAAAATTAGGCATGCAAGGGAATACGATTGTCCTGGACCAGAAGTTAGCAGAGCTTGGGTTAGATTCTGTTTGCCTGGCGCAATTGCAGCAGACTATCCAGGAAATTTTTGGTGTTGAATTAAAATTTGAAGAATGCTGGCAATATACGATTGCAGAACTTGCTGCGTTGATTGTTGATCACTTGCCTAAGACTCCGCCGGAAAGTCAGGATTTACAAGGTAAAGCTGATCAGACTAAGCCCATCAAGCCCATCACGCCAAGCCCATTCAGAGCAACCTTGGATCAGCAGGCCATGTATATCCAAGAACAAAGCATGCGAAAATCAATACAGGCGGCAAATGATCCGGAAGTGGCCCGGCAAATTGGGCTTTACAACCTGAGCCGCAGTATGAAAATCCAAGGCCGACTGAACATACCTGCATTTTGCAATGCCTGGCAATTCTTGTATGAGCGCCACCACGCATTGCGTTCGTTTTTTGTGCTCCAGGATGAGCAATTGTGGCAACACACAGCACCTTCGGCCACTTTGAGCATCCAGATATTAGACAATAGCGAAGATTGGCAAGCTCGAGTTCAGGAGGCTATTTCGAGTCCATTTATCCTGGATCAGGCTCCATTGCTCAGGATTTTGCTGGTGAAATTGGGCCCAGAGACATATCGTTTGACTGTGGTGGTGCATCATCTGATTGTGGATTTTAGATCCTTGGAAATCTTGTGGCATGAATTGAGTCTTGCCTACACAGCATATCAAAAAGGCAAAATTCCTCTCTTCCAGCCTGTGGGGACCTATTTCCAAGAATTTGCTCAAGCTCAGGCTGAGTTTATAGCCTCAGATGCTGGGAAAGCTTTGCATCATATTGCTCAAGAAAAATTGCGTGAGCCTTTGCCTATCTTAGAGCTGCCTGTGGATTTTCCAAGACTGGATCAGCCTACTTATGACGGAGCTGCTTACGCATGGCAGCTTGATGCTGAACAAACCAAATCCTTGTGCAGTTTTGCACAAACGCATCTTGTTTCATGCTATAGTGTTCTCATGGCTGGGTTTTTAATTTTGCTACATCGTTACACGCATCAGAGCAAGATCATGGTTGGTTCCACGGGATTGGGAAGAACCCAGGCCAAATTTCAGGACTTAGTCGGGTACTGCGTCCATCCCATACCGATTTTGATTGATCTGGATCCAGGCATGAGTGTGCTGACTTTGGTTCAGCAAGTTCATGCCCAAATTGTAGGTGCATTGGATAATCAAAACATTCCTTTGCCGTATGTCCTCAAAGATATGGTGATTCCAAGGCGGCCGGGATTTGTCACACTATTCCAAACCATGTTGATTTTTCTGGCCAATGCAAATCCTGATTCTGCTGATTTATTAGCACTTGCTCTGGAACAGGAAGCAGCAACACTGCCATTGGCTGATTTGCAATGCCAACCGATCCGTATGAGTCAACCAATTGCCATAAATGATCTTACGCTGACATTAGCCATTGTCAAAGATCAATTGATCGCTCATTGGGTCGCAAATGCTCGGCTCTTTTCTTCACCCACCATCCAATGGATGCAGCAGAATTTTGCTACATTGCTCAGCAGGATGGTACAGCAGCCCAATGAATCCCTTTGCCAAATCCAGATTCTGCATCCTCAACAATTGCAGCAAATCATGGCATGGAATCAAACCAAAACATGCTTTTCCCAGACAAATGTCCTGGAATCCTTTTTCACACAGTGCCAGCGAAGTCCCGAAACGTGCTTTTCCCAGGTAAATGTCCTGGAATCCTTTTTCACACAGTGCCAGCGAAGTCCAAATCACATTGCATTGCAATTTCAAGAGCAAACTTGCACATACGCTGAGCTGGAGAGGGCCGTCAACACTTGGTCCAGGTATCTAGCTCATCAAGGGGTTTGCTCAGGTGATCTGGTCGGGATCTACCTGCCTCGAAGTATGGACATGGTCATTGCTTTGCTGGCAGTTTTGCGAGCTGGTGCTGCGTATCTTCCATTGGACATTGGATTGCCCAAAGCCAGAATTTTTGCGATGATTGCGCAATCTCAGGCAAAATGGATGATTTCTTCGCAAGAGTTGCAAGAGTCTTTTGTAACAGAGCAATCTTTTGCAACAGAACAACTCCATGCTCGATGGATTTTGAGTGACCTAGCTCGACAAACACAAGCAAGCGATCTTGACAAACAAACACAAGCAAGTGGCCTGCACAAAGAAACACAAGCAAGCGGTCTGGCTCAACAAACACAAGCAAGTGATCTGGACAAACAAACACAAGCAAGTGATCTGGACAAACAAACACAAGCAAGTGACCTGGACAAACAAACACAAGCAAGCGGTCTGGCTCAACGTGCCTTCATGGATATAGCTTTGCCAATGCCAGATCCCAAGGCTCTGGCTTATGTGATCTACACATCAGGGAGCACAGGAAGCCCCAAAGATGTGGCAATTGCTCATCAAAGTCTGAGCAATGCTTTGTTTGCATTTCAGAGAATGTTTAATATTCAGGCCAATGACATTGTTCTTGCGATCACGACATTGTCGTTTGACATTGCTCTGGTTGAGTTGGTATTGCCGTTGTTATACGGGGCCAGGGTTGTGATATGTCCTTCTAATATTGCACACAATGCTGAAGAATTGTGCTCTTTGATAGAAAAGATTCATCCTACCGTGATGCAGGCAACGCCAACGACTTGGAAAATGCTTTTGGCAACTGGTTGGCAAGCCGGCCCTAATCTGCAAATTTTATGCGGTGGAGAACCCTTATCTTTGGAATTAGCCCAGGAATTGCAAAAATACGGGAGTCGTGTTTTCAATCTCTATGGCCCGACAGAAACAACGATTTGGTCTAGCGTACAGTTGCTTGAACCAGGTACAAGGCGCATTTCTATTGGTAAGCCAATTGCCAATACACAAATTTTTATTGTGGATGCATTGGGCAATATGGTGCCACCGGGTGTTTTTGGCGAAATCATGATTGCAGGCACTGGCTTGGCCCAAGGGTATCATCGCGCTCCACATCTCACTGCCGAAAAGTTTCTTCCTTGTGCATGGACGAATCCTGGGGAACAGATGTATTGCACAGGAGACATTGGCAGATATTGGTATGATGGCACATTGGAAATTGTGGGCAGAAGCGACCATCAGGTTAAGATTCGTGGGTATCGAATCGAATTGAGCGAGATCGAACATTGGATTAAGCAATATCCAGAAATTCAGGATGCTGTTGTGGTTGTACAAAACATCGCCCAAAATCCTGGTTTATTTGGATATGTGATACCAGGTGATCATGCGCCATGTATAGAAAAATTGATCCCTGAGCTGCAAGCATTTTTGCAGCAGCATTTGCCGGATTATATGATCCCGGGTCAATGGCAAATACTGTCCGAATTTCCAAAAACTTCGAATGCTAAGGTAGATCGCAAAGCTTTGCAAGAGCAGGCAAAAAACAAAGCTTGTTTCTATACATTGGATGCAAGTCAAGCTGGAAATCCAGTCCAAGAATGCCTGGCCAAAATTTGGAGCGATGTGTTGCATGGTTATAGTGGATTTTTTCATGGTTCATTTTTTGAATCAGGAGGAAATTCTCTCAATGCCATTCAGGTTATTGCACGAATTCGCCAGGTCTTTCAGATTGAATGCAGTTTAGCTGACTTTTTTGCCCATCCTCGCCTGGCAGACATGGCCTTATGGATCCAACAGCAGAAGCAAACAGGAGCCGAGCCGCCCATCATGCCCCTGGGTTCAGAGCAGGGAAAAGCTCACTTGCCATTATCCTTGGAGCAAAGCAGGATCTGGTTTCTCCAGCAGTATGAGCCATTGAGTTCAGGGTATCACATTTTTGCCAGCTTTGCTATTCATGGAAACTTGAATATATCTGCTTTGGAATCCGGGTTCCAAGCCTTAATCAAACGGCATGAGATATTGCGGACTGTGTTTGATCAAGAACATGGTGTGCCGTATGCGAATGTTTTGGAGATGATCAACTTCAGAGTCAATGTTGTGACAATGGGAAATGGCTCTGCAGATTCTATTCACGCTGTACTGCAAAAGTGCTTTCATGAGCCATTTGATTTAAAAACTGGCCCGCTTTTGCGCGTGGTTGTGATTGAGCTTTCTCCAAACAAGGCTGTGCTGGGAATCTGCATCCATCATCTCATTTCTGATGGATGGTCTTTGAGGCTCATGATGCAGGAATTGCAAACCTTGTATGATGCTCAAGGCCAAGATGTTCATGCAGCCGCGCCTGGGCTACAATATAAAGATTTCGTTGCCTGGCAGATGCAGCAGATCAAGAGCAATGTCTGGAAAAGTGAGCTGGAATACTGGCAAAAGCAATTGTCTGGAGAATTGCCAGAACTCAAGCTTTGGTATGACTATGCCCCAAGTTCTGGTACAAAACCACGTGGGGCTAAAGTCACGCAGAGCATGCCCAAAGAATTTTTGGATCAATTCAATGTTTTTAGTCAATCGCGACAACTCACTTTATTCATGGCCATCACAGCAGGATTAGGCATTTTGCTGCATCGCTATACAGGGCAAACGGATTTGTTATTGGGAATGCCAATTGCCGGTCGAGATCGGCCTGAAATGGAAGGCATTCATGGGTTCTTTGTCAATACGGTCGTGCTCCGGCTTCGCATAGATCCTGAGATGAGCCTTACAGAATATTTCAACCACGTTCGCCAAACTGCCTTAGACGCATATTTGAATAGCCGTATACCTTTTGCAAAAGTTATGGAGATGATCCAACCTGGGCATAAAGCGCAAGGCAAACCTGTTTTTTCTGTGTTCATCAATGGGCTAGATTTTGATGAAGCTCAGTTTGCATTACCTGGCCTTATGGTGGAGCCTTTGCCATGGACAGAATTTTTCCCCAAGTTTGATCTTACGCTGTATGTGCAAAACCGGACTCAAAGCGCCATGAAGAGCCATGCTTTCACTAAGAGCCGTGCGGATGATGTAGATAAAAATGCAGAGGATGCAGATGCGAGCCGTGCGGATGATGTAGATAAAAATGCAGAGGATGCAGATGCGAGCCATGCGGATGATGTAGATGCGAGCCGTGCGGATGATGTAGAATTGTCCTTATTGTATTCGCAAGATTGCTTTATGCAGAAAACCATGGAGCGTATGCTGCATCAATTGGTCTGTGGATTGCAAGATATGGTGCAACATCCAGCCCGACAAATCCAGGATGTGCAGTTCCAGTCCGAAGAAGAACAAAAGGAAATGATCGCTTGTTTTAATGAAGACTTGAGCCATCGGCTTTGTTTTGTCCCCAATCCCAAGTTTGAACTGCATGGCCGCCAGGTTGTGGAATGGCTGGATCATGCTTTCCTGCGTTTTTCCAGGGAAATTGCTGTGGAATGGGGGGATCAAACCTACACATACCAGGCAATCCGAGAAATCAGGGACCAAATCATCCTGGCCTTGGGGCAAGGGCTTGCAAATCCAAAAGTGGTGGTCTTGTTGGAAAATAAGATGCACTTTGTGGCAAGTCTTTTGGCGATTTTAAAAGCCGGCTATATTTTTGTGCCGCTCAATCCATCTTTCCCAGGCCAAAGATTGGCTCAAATCATTGCCTTATTAGGGCCGGCCTGCATAATCACAGAGCAAAGGCAATTCGGGCTGTTGGAACAAATGCAGCTTGGAGATAGCATCAAGCTCATTGTAGCAGAACCATTCAAAGGCCTTGGATTGGAACCGCCATTTTCTCATGCAGTGGTTTGGACAAAATTTGCTGGCCTGCCTATCCCTGACCAAATTCCACGACCTGAGCCATGCTATTTGTACTATACTTCAGGCTCTACAGCCGCGCCAAAGGCAATCTTGGGCAAAATGGCTGGATTATCGCATTTTTTGCGATGGGAAATCGAAACTTTAGGGTTGGAAGCCGGTGTTCGGATTTCTCAAATCACCATGCCGCACGTAGATGTGGTTTTGCGGGATGTATTGGCCCCGCTTTGTGTTGGGGGGACTGTGTGCATTCCTGCGGACGAGGTCCAAATTTTGGATATTGCCTGGCTTTGCAATTGGATCCGACAAACTAATGTGGAAGTGCTGCACTGTGTGCCTTCGCTTTTTTCAGCCATCATGGCCAATCATCGTAAGGAACGGCTTATGAATCAATTACGTGCAATACTTATGGCTGGAGAAGTACTTTCACCTGCGGACGTGGCACAATGTTATCATTTGTATGAAAATCAAATTACTTTGTACAATCTCTATGGTGCAACAGAGACAAATCTGGTAAAATTTTCACATCAGGTTTGTGCAGAGGATGTGCAACGGGGATTCATACCAGCAGGAAAGCCCATGCATGCAGTTCGGGCCATCATCTTAGATGATGACCTCAGGCCTGTGCCCGTGGGGATGCCTGGAGAAATATACATTCGAACTCCTTATTTGTCTTTAGGCTATGATGGTCAACCCGAGCTTACGAAGCAAATTTTCATGCAAAATCCTTTTTCTCAAGACTCACAGGATATTGTTTATAAAACTGGAGATTTAGGAATTTGCTTAAGCGATGGCAATTATCGCTTTTTAGGCCGAAAGGATCAGCAAATCAAAATTCATGGCATTCGCATTGAACCATTGGAAATTGAGCTGATGATCCTTCAGCAGCATCCTCAAATCCAGCAAGCTTTGGTCTTGCTTATTCCAGAAAAAAACATTTTGATTGCCTATTTAGTGAAGCAGCAGCCTGATCCATCTTTAGTCGGGCAGCAGCCTGATCCATCTTTGGTCGGGCAGCAGCCTGATCCATCTTTAGTCGGGCAGCAGCCCGATCCATCTTTGGTGAAGCAGCAGCCTGATCCATCTTTGGTGAAGCAGCAGCCTGATCCATCTCCATCAGAAATCATGGCTAACTTAAAAAACTCTTTGCCCTGGTATATGATACCACAAGATTTTATCTTTGTGCCAGAATTCCCTCGACTGCCTGGGGGCAAATTGGATCGGGCCGGTTTGCATCATCGCTATCTGGACCAAGCCAGGAATCAGACAGGCACAGGAATTTCTACGCCCGGCCAACAGCAAATGCCTGCAAACTCTTTGGAAGCAGCACTTTGTATTATGTGGTCTCAAGTTTTGCAAAGGCCTCAAGTCGGGATTCATGAGCATTTCTTTGAGCTAGGCGGGCATTCGTTGATGATCACGCAAGTATTGGCCATGTTGCAGGAATATTTTGGAATCACTGTGCCGATTCGTACCTTTTTCCATCATCCAACTGTGGCTACGCTTGCGGCGGCCATCTTACAAAACAGCCAGGATCCTAAAAAAATCTTGGAGACTGCGCAAGTATTTGTGGAAGTCAGTGCTCTTTCTGAACAAGAAACACAATCACGACTACAATAAATAAACCAAAAGCGAGGCCATCGAGCCTCGCTTAGAACGCTCGTATAAGACATGCGCTGCAAGCAAAGTTTTTTGCCGCGAAGCGGTTTGGGAATAAAGCCTGGGGTTTCTAACCCCAGGTTATGTCGGCTCTTATCGTGTCCTGACGGGACACGGGAAAACTATCAAAGAGAACGCGAGGCCATCGAGCCTCGCTTAGAACGCTCGTATAAGACATGCGCTGCAAGCAAAGTTTTTTGCCGCGAAGCGGTTTGGGAATAAAGCCTGGGATTTCTAACCGGTTTCTAACCCCAGGTTATGTCGGCTCTTATCGTGTCCTGACGGGACACAGGAAAAATATCAAAGAGAACTTTTGCTTCCGAGAGAATTTTTTTTTGATTGATACAGATCAAGGAGATTTTTTAGTGCTATTCTAGCACAACAAGTTAGAATTTCCGAAAATCCTCTCGCTTATTGGATTGATAAGAAAGGAGATCAATTTATGTCCGACCTTACACAACGCCAAAAGAATGAGATAGAATATCATCAACAAAATCTAGAAAATTTGTTGAAAAAAAAGTGGTTGCTGGATGAAGCTGTGTTGCGTCCTCATGCACGGCGTTGGTGGAATGCGTATTGGCAGATGTACACATTTTTATTAAACATGGACTTGCAGGGCAAAAAGATTTTAGTCCCTGGATGTGGCCTTGGCCAAGACACACTGAAGCTCGCCAAGCTCAAAGGCGAGGTTTATGGCTTTGATATAAGCCCTGAGATCATTGCAGCAGCAAAAAATATAGCTCAGCAACAAAATTGCACGATGGATTTGCAGATCATGCCTGCTGAACATTTAACGTATCCAGACAATTACTTTGATATTGTGCTGATTGTGGATATTTTGCACCACGTGGATATTCCTTTAGCATTGCGTGAAATCCAACGTGTTTGCAAACCCGATGCAATCATTTTGATGAATGAAGTTTACAGCCATTCTTGGACAGAGCGGGTGCGAAATGCCAAATGGGTGACGCAACGCCTGTATCCTTGGTTGCAGCGGACAATCTATCAAAGTGCTTTTGCGTATATCACCAAAGATGAACGCAAATTGCATGAAAAGGATATCCAGGAGATTCAGTCCATTTTTTCAAAAATCACAAGCAAGGAGTATTACTATTTCATCATCAAGCGCTTAATTCCAGACAATTGGCATATTATCAATATGATAGATCGTGTGCTTTTGATATTGCTTCATCCAATCGCTTATCTTTTAGCAGGGCGTATTTTAATGCTTGGCAAGGTAAAAAAATAAGGAGTGGGATGCGTAGCTCATACGCATCCCATCAAAATATGGAAACTGTTTTATTAGGTTTGGTGGCATTTTTGGCAGGGTTCATTGATGCTATTGTAGGAGGGGGTGGGTTGATTCAAGTGCCTGGTCTTTTAGCGATTTTGCCTAAAACATCAGAAGTACTTTTGCTGGGCACCAATAAACTGGTGTCTGCCACAGGCACTGCAGTAGCAACGTATCGCTATGCAGTGCGCATTCCAATTCCATGGCGGGCTGTGTTGCCTGCTATGGTGTTGGCATTTTTGTTTTCCATAGCCGGTGCTCGGACTGTAAGCATCATCAGTCCTGCTGTGCTGCGGCCTATTATTTTGGCGTTGTTATTTTGCTTAGCGATTTATGTTTGTTTTAACCCAAGTTTTGGATCCACCACAAAGCCCAATCTTTCTCAGAAGCAAGAGCTGTGGATTGGTGTGTTGGCAGGCAGTGTGATTGGATTTTATGATGGCTTTTTTGGACCTGGAACAGGCATTTTCCTCATGTTTTTATTTATCAAAATATTTGGTTATGATTTTCTCACAGCATCTGCTGCTGCCAAAGCCATTAACTTAGCCACTAATATTGCGGCAATTTTATATTTTGCCTGGATTCAGGCAATCTGGTACTCGCTCGCAATGCCCATG
Organism: Planctomycetota bacterium; assembly: GCA_022710345.1. GTDB lineage: Bacteria > Planctomycetota > Uabimicrobiia > Uabimicrobiales > JABWCH01 > JAKLHB01. The sequence goes on along the minus strand of JAKLHB010000060.1, from coordinate 2,969 downwards.
ATCGTATGCAATATGCTTGGCGCAGTGCTTGGGACCAAACTGGCAATTCTGAAAGGAAATCGCTTGATTCGTTGGTTGTTTATTATGGTGGTCTTTTTGATGATCGCTAAAATCGCATTCGATATGCTAAAACCTGCTTAGCGATCTTTTTCAATAAAGTAATCTGGATAATGTCTTTTAGCACACTCTGGGCATAAACCATGGCTAAATTCAGCCTGTGAATGTTTGTGGATATAAACCTCCATGTCATGCCACTGGCCTTTTTCATCCCGGATTCTTTTGCAAAAGCAGCATGTTGGCAGGATTCCCTCCAATTGTTTGACTTTGGATAAAGCGTTTTGGAGCTCTGCAATCAAGGACTCTCGTTCTTCTACACTTCGCTTGATTGCGGTGATGTCTCGGACGACAGACAAAGCGTGTGGCTCTGAATCTAGCTCAATTGTTTCGCCTGAATAAAGACATTGCAATCTTTTGCCAAATTTTGTGATAAAGCCGCATTCGTAATTGTGAATCGTTTTGGCATCTCGTAAGGTAGTGGCTACCCTGGCGCGGTCTTTTGCATTTGCCCACAGCCTTAAAACAATGGTTGAACTGCCCAAGGCCTCTTCTCTGGAATACTCGGTAAGCTGGCAAAAACCCTCATTGACTTCTACGATCCGGCCATCGCGCAATCGAGTGATTAAGATAGCATCCGGGCTAGAATGAAAGGCTTTTGAAAATTTTTCTTCACTTTTCCTGAGTGCTGTATCTGCCTGTTTTAAGGCAGTGATATTATGCCATAAAAACAAACGGCCTAAAGCGTTGCCACGTCTATCTTGGATCGAAGAGATCGTTAAATCGTAGATTTGTTGTGGTTTGCCTGAGTTCAAGATTACTTCTGCTCTGCCAGAAGATAAAGTGAGGTATTTTTGAAATAAATCCGCCCAGATTGGAGATAATATATCTGGTGTTGTACCAATAGATTGCGAAGAAAGGCCGCAGGTGGCCTGAGCTGCACGATTGAAATCTACGATGCGGTTTTGCTCATCTAACACAATCACTAAATCATCAATAGCTTCCATGATCATGTTGCGTGCCACTGGCACAACATCGAATAACTTACGCCTTGAAATCGCCCATACGTATAGCAAACTGGTAATCGCAAATGCCAGGTTTGCCCAGTTATGGCCTGATAGAGGGATGACCTTGAATTGATAGAGCATATTCGCGACTAAAGGAATAATCAATCCAATGGCAATGATCACAGCATTCCAAAAATAGAAAGTTCCTGGTCGAAATGCTCTGAGTAATAGCCAATATGCCGAAAGCAAGATGCCCCACATATAGGCTAGATAGATCCAAAAACATGGGCCTTTGTCTGTGAGCATCATAGGAAAAGGGCCTGTGAAGTCTATCCGAAAGTTATAGCGGATGAGTGCATGATAGGGGCTGACCAGTAATAGCACAAGAATAACAGCAGGTATTCCTAGCAAAAAAAGCAGGCGTTTACGCGTGAGCCAATGCCCTTCTCCAATGTACTCCAATGCTAGCATAAGTATAGCAAACGGGATAAATAGGGAAACAAGCATTTGAAGTTGATGCCAGAATGTTTTGAGCCAGAGTGAAACGGTGGAAATATTCAAAGTGTAGAGCAGGGTCCACAGCATGGATAAGCACATCAGCCTGATGAACGATCGCGTGCTAGGTGCATCGTATGAGTACCGTATGTAGAGAGCAAGCGCGGCCATCAAAATGATGGCCAATATTTGTGGCCAGATGTAAGGTGTATAAACCATAGTTTTCACCATTTCGAAAGCTGCAATCAAAATGTGATTCTGGTGGCGCAACAACCTCTTCATTGGTGCGTTACCACAAAAAGCGCATACGTGAGAACAACTCACGCATGCGGTTTTGTCCAATTTCTGCCAGCAGCCGTCAGCCGTGATACCATTTATCCTCCGGCTATTGGCTCATCTCCATCTTCATCATCATGCTCGTCCTGTTCTATGTCTCCAAAATGCTCGTGATTGGGATCATGGCGAAAAAAGTCAGGGTCCATGAAAAATTCGCTAAAATCTGAAAATTTTTTCTCTTTTGTTTTTTTGCGTTGTTTTTGAGCCAGTCCTGTAATCTGCTCTGGACTAGAACCAATAACTCGTTCAACAGCTTCACGCCATACTTGATCTTTAGCCAGTGCAGAGTTTCCTGCAAGCCGTTTCATAGAATATCGAAGGATATGGATGCCGTCTCGGGTTGAACAATCTAAGTCACTTTGATGTGCTTTTTGCAGCAAATCAAGTGTCTGTCCTAAAAGATATTGATCTGCAAATGGGATATTGTACTTGAGAATCTTCAGCTCTTCTTCTCTAGGGGGAAAAGATATTTCAATCATAGGCTGAATTCTGGACATAATGTAATCTGGTAATTCATAAGTAGAAGCATCGTCATTCATGGTCACGCAGCAGCGAAATTCACTGTTTGCTGATATTTTACCTACATTCCGCAGCTTCTAAGTGAAAGAATAGCATTTTTCTACCTCTGCCCCCAGGAGTCCAATAATTTTATGTTGCAGAGGTGTAAGATTTAAAACTAACTGACGAGTAGCGTTTAGTTCTTTGATAATTAGGACATGAATGCCTTGAAAGATTTGGAAGATCCAACGAAGAGTAGGGTTTTGGACAGGTTTTCCGAGTTGATTAGGTAAAGTTTCATGTTGGTCAGCCAAAGCATGGCGAAGTTTATATTCAGAGAGAGAATAGACGAGAAGAGATAAGCCCATAATCATGAGAAGAGCCATAATGCGTTCAGGCTTTTTTAAGAATAGGCCAGAAGCAAAGAACATAGGATCTTTAAGAAAACGAAAACCTCGTTCAACAGAAGCAGCTTGGCTTTTGTAGGTGTTGAGCATTTTAGAGCAAGGCATTTTCTCATAATCAAGTTGGTTGGTAGCAAGGATGTATTTACCCAATGATTTCTTGGCGAGTGTGATC
>JAKLHB010000006.1:34522-36644 GCA_022710345.1 Planctomycetota bacterium | reverse complement strand
TTTTTTTGATTGATACAGATTAAGGATATTTTTTTAGTATATTCTAGCATAACAAGTTAGAATTTCCGAAAATCCACCCCACACAAAGCTCTAAGTGCAATTGGCGGGAATGACAATGCTTTACAAATGGATGGCCCATCCTTCGACTGCACGCATGGCTTCCATCACACCTTCGGATAAGGTTGGATGGGCATGGATCATGTTCGCGATGTCTGCGGGCAAAAGTTCGGCTGTTTTGGCCAAGAGGATTTCATGAAGGAGTTCGGTTGCCTCTGCTCCTACAATATGGGCACCTAAAATTTCTTTGGTTTTTGGATCATACAAGACCTTGACTAAACCATCGCTGCATTCGGTCGCCACTGCTTTGCCAACGCCTTTGTATGGGAACGTAGCCTTGGAGTAAGCAATGCCCTTTTCTTGGGCTTTTTTCTCTGAGTATCCAAAGCTTGCAATTTGTGGCTCGCAATAAACAGCCGACGGAATTGCAGTTGGATCAATTTGTCGAGGGGGTTCATGGCCTGCCATGCGTTCAACCGCGATCTCTGCGGCTTTGGAAGCAACGTGGGCTAACAATGGAGCAGGGATAACATCGCCCACTGCATAAATGCCAGGCACTTTTGTTTGATAATAATCACCCACCGGGATAAAACCACGTTCGCACACAATCCCCACATTTTCTAACCCAATATTTTGGCTGTTGGGCACACGTCCAACCGCGACTAAAATCTTCTCTACCTGCACGCTTGATTTGGTGCCATCATTTTTTTCTAACTCAACCTGCAATAAGCCATCTGGCAGTTTTTGATAAGACGTGGCCTTGGTTGAAATAGCCATTTTGATTTTTCGGCGTTTGAACATCTTCACCAGGGTTTCGACCACTTCTCCATCTTCCAAAGGCAGCACTTGATCCAATGCCTCGACAAGGTGCACTTCAACGCCAAAGCTATTCATGATGTGCGCAAATTCAACACCAATCGCACCAGCGCCTAGCACGAGCATACTTTTAGGCAGCGATTGGAGCATCAAAGCACCAGTTGAAGAAAGCACACTTTGTTCATCAAACGCAAAGCCCGGTAATTCACGTGGCCGTGATCCTGTTGCAATCAAAAGATTTTTTGCCGTGATTTTTTGGCCACTTGCTAAAGCAATGGTATGTGGGTCCTCGATCTTGCCTTCTTCTGGAATGATCGTAACTTTGTTTTTTTCCAGCAAAAATCGCACACCTTTGGATAATCGTTCTGCTGCATCTCTGGATTTTTTGAAGACTTTGCTGTAATCAAAACCCTGCCGATTGATTTGAATCCCCATCTTTTCCCATTCTTGCAACGAAGAAAACCCTTCTGCAAGATGGATTAAAGCTTTTGAAGGGATACAACCAACATTCAAGCAAACCCCGCCTAGCTTGTCTTTCTCCACCACGGCTGTCTTTAATCCCAGTTGGCTCGCGCGAATCGCTCCCACATATCCACCTGGGCCAGCACCTAACACAATCAAATCATAATCGTACATGATGTTTCCTTTCACTTGCTATCGCAATAACCAAGGCAAAGCAAACCAGATCACTACTATGCCTGCAATGCATAATGCAATGCGATTCCAAATCTTAGCAAAATTCGAAAGTGGCTCTTCACCTATGAAATACCATCCGCCATTTTCTGCCTTGCAAACCCGAAACGCTCGTATTGCTATCATCGGGATAAAAAGAATGCAAAAACAATAGGTGCTCACATATGTGTTCGTCTCACGGTCATAATCACGCTTGCCATACAGTCCACCACCCACTCCATTGATAGTTACAAGAGACGGGGCCTTACCCATCGGATGTAGATTGGGAAATTTTTTTTGTAATAAAACCTGAACTTGCTGATGTTCGTTGGCTATAACATGTTGTATTTGTAAGTCTTGCTCTTTGATGCTTTGATCAGGAACAGATGGCAGAGCATCACATTTGGGGCAATTTGTTTTTTTATCTGCTGTCCATTGATATCCACAAAAATTGCATATATAAGTCTGGCTCACAATATTTTCGTTTCTATGAATATGCATAAGAGAACTCTCGTATAAGATTGCACTGCAGCAAAGTTTTTTGCCGCGAAGCGGTTTGGGAATAAAGCCTGGGGTT